>JBFRWB010000015.1:0-72862 GCA_051439375.1 Microcystaceae cyanobacterium | reverse complement strand
GAAGAAGTTTTGTGCCAGCGATGTCGGGCTTTGATCAAGAGACCAGAATGGGTTCGAGGTTACACTCAGTATCATTGGTGGCCGGTTGACTTAAATTAACTATGGTTAATCAAGCGGATTTGATATTACATTTTATTCCCTGTTCCCTGTTCCCTAAAAGCGATAAGTTTTGCTTATCACCACAAGTTGAGGAAAGCTATCTCTTCTATAACATCGTAGAGTGTAAATCATTTATTATTAAAGGTACGGAAAAGAAAAAGTCTAAGGCATAAAGTTTATGAAAAAAGTAGTCGTTGGTTTATCAGGAGGAGTCGATAGCTCAGTGGCAGCAGCCACACTACACCATCAGGGCTATGAAGTGATGGGGTTAACCCTTTGGTTGATGAAAGGGAAAGGACAATGCTGTTCAGAAGGAATGGTGGATGCAGCCTTTATCTGTGAACAATTGGGCATTTCTCACCATATTGTGGATAGTCGTGAGCTATTTCAAACCAATATTGTCGATTATCTTGTTTCTGGCTACAAACAAGGGATTACGCCCTTGCCCTGTTCTCAATGTAACAAGGCGGTCAAATTTACCCCCATGTTAAATTATGCCCGTCAGGAATTAGACTGCGATCGCATTGCCACCGGCCATTATGCCCGTATTCGCTACGATGAAACCCTAAAACGCTATCAATTACTCTGTGCGCTTGATACCAACAAAGATCAATCCTATTTTCTCTACGATCTCAGTCAAGATATTCTAAGCGCAACCCTCTTTCCCTTGGGAGAACAAACCAAGGAGGAAACTCGCAAAATTGCCCATGAATTCGGCTTAAAAACGGCGGATAAACCTGAGAGTCAAGATTTATGCTTAATTGAAGCCCACGGCTCAATGCAAGGCTTTTTGGAAAAATATATTACCCCCCAAGAAGGGGATATTGTTGACTTAGATGGCAAAATTTTGGGAAGACACCAAGGCGTTCACCGTTATACTATCGGACAGCGTAAAGGACTCGGTATTGCTGCGCCTGAGCCTTTATATGTGGTGCGACTAGATGCAGGAAGAAATCAGGTGGTGGTGACAACACGCGATCGCGCAGGAAGTTCTCACTGCACAGTAGGACGCATGAATTGGGTTTCCATTCCTCAACCAGAAACCCCTTTAAAAACCACGGTTAAAGTCCGTTATCGCTCTTCTCCTGCTGGTGTAACCTTAATTCCTTTGCCAGATAGCCGAGTAAAATTAAGCTTTGATGAGCCAATTGTGGGAATTACTCCAGGACAGGCAGCCGTTTTCTATGACGGCGAAATACTCTTAGGTGGCGGTATTATTAATGGATAATTGACAATTCACTAAATTCCCAGATTTAATATATAATCAAAAGGTTGTGGAAAAATAGCGTGTAACAAACATTATGGCTGTTCCTAAGAAGAAAACCTCTAAAACAAAGAGAGACCAACGTAAAGCCCACTGGAAGCGTCAGGCTGCATACCAAGCCCAAAAAGCTCTATCTTTGGGCAAATCCGTTCTATCGGGTCGTTCCAACAGTTTCGTCTATCCTGAAGATGAAGAAGAAGAAGAAGACGAAGAGTAAAAGTTTAAACTACACGTCTTAGGTTGGGTTTAACAACGAAACTCAACCTATGTCTTAGAAAAGTGGGAAGTTATTGCGCTAACAAGGATTTATCCCTCCCTCCAAAAACGTTTCGTCTTAAAAGACAGGGTTTTAGACCTAGTTATTTAGATAATTGCCCCAATATACAGAGTATATTAAGGTTATACCCCTAATTTTGAGCCGAAAGAATCGCTTTTTGCATTCTTGGATGAGTCCGCACTCGATGGAGTTCAGAACGGTGATTAATTGCCTCTATATAGGTTTCAGGGTAACGATGGACTAAATTGCTAAGAATATCAATTGCAGCCTCATCTTGACCCATTAAACCATGGCAAATCGCCCAATTAAAGGTCGCATCTTGATCATCTGGTTCATTGTCTAATACTTGCTGATAACAATGAATGGCTTCTTTTAAACGGTTTAATTGTTGTAAAATTTCGCCCTGACGAAAACAAGCCCAATAATCATAGGGTTTTATCTGTAAAGCTTGACTATATTCCTGTAAAGCGGATTCATACTCTTTTATACTCGCAAAAACATCACCCCGACGATAAAAACACCAATAGTCTTGGGGACGAATAATCAAAGCGCGGTTATAACTATCTAAGGCTTTTTCTGCATTACCGAGGAGACGGTAAGCGTCTGCTTTACGATAATTTGCCCAATAATCCTCTGGATAGACGGTTAACGCTCGATCAAAACAATTAATGGCCGTTTGATAGTCTTTAATTTCTTCTAAAGCGATACATCCTTGATCATACCAAGCCCAATAATTTTGGGGATCGCTATTTGCAGCGTTGTTGTAACTTTCCATGGCTTCTGTATAGCGTCCTAATCGTTCTAAGATCATTGCTCTTTTGTACCATGACCAATAATCGTTAGGATAATATTCTAGGGCTTTTTCGTAGCAAAATAAGGCATCTTCTAGATGATCTTGGAAACGTAACTTGTTACCCTGTTGATACCAATGTTGGTAACTATCTGGACGACATTCTAGCGGTTTAAACATTAGGAATTATGAATTTAGGTATCAGGTGTTAGGTGTCAGGTATCAGGTGTTAGGTGAAAGCATGACACTTTAAAACCTAAAATATAAAGATAACCCTTTACTGTTCACTGATAACTGCTCACTGTTCACTGATAAAAAATGTTACCCACTGATTTACTTATTTATCGTCATAAAGGAACGACCATTGTTCCAAAACGCTTATCCTTAAATTCTATAACTGTTGGTCTGGCCAATGAACATATTTTTTGTTTTGAAGAAGCAATGGGAAAAAGTCAACAAGAATTAGATGAACAACTCTCAGAATTAGAAGGTGATAGTCCCGATTATCGAACCAAACGAGGCTTTAATCATTTACTGAGAAATAGTTTTTCTACCTTTGAAATTATAAGCCCCTTAGAACCGCCTAAATTGCGTAAAAAGGTCTTTTATCAAGCTTCTCTTACCCATCCAATTCCAGAAAATCGTTCTTTTATTTTAGATCAAGTTGCTAGTCAATTGAGTGAAGAATTAAAACGAGAAGTTTTACCCAGTGAAGTAGAAAAAGGATTATATGCTGACTTAAATGAAAATAAAATTTTAACTCAATTTGAAGCCCCAACCGCAGAAGAATTAATTCATCGTTATAATTTATCCCAAGTTCAAGGTATTTTTTATCGAGCAAGTCATATTAGCTTACAAGCACATCGTAATGATCCGGGGGAATATAAATTGCTGTTTAAATATCTTAAATTCTTTCAATTAATGGCTTATATTGAAGGGGATGCTGATACAGGATTTACCATTACCATTGATGGACCCACCAGTTTATTTAAAGCCAGTACCCGTTATGGTTTATCCTTAGCGAAATTAGTTCCTGCTTTGCTTCATGTCACAAAATGGAGTTTAAAAGCACAATTACAAACGAAAGATAATTACTCTAAAACAGTCAAGAAAGGTTACTTTGAGTTAGACGATAAATGTGGTTTAATTAGCCATTATGCTGCGGGTAAAACCTATGATAGTATGATAGAAGAATCCTTTGCTAAAAATTGGGAAAAAACCAAAACAGAATGGAAATTAGAACGGGAAGTGGATTTAATTCCCTTACCCGGAAGTGTAATGATACCAGACTTTCGCCTCGTTCATCCTGATGGAAGGGATTTTTTATTAGAAATTGTTGGGTTTTGGCGACCTGAATATTTACAAAAAAAGTTTTATCAAGTACAAACTGCTGATGTTGATAATTTAATCTTAGCAATTTCAGAACGATTGAATTTAGAAAAAGCAGGGGTTCAATTTACCGATGTTCCTGCAAAAGTTATCTGGTTTAAAGAAAAATTAAAACCCAAACAAGTTTTAGAAATTTTGTCATAATACTTACTGCTCACTGTTAACCGTTAACTATTAACTGAATAGAGGTGTTTTATCGTCAATTATTAATTGATAAACTCACCCCTAAAACATCTTTTTGATTAATTAATACCCCAATAACGGAATCCATTCAACTCCATTAAGAATACCTTGATAATAATCATTCATCGTTTCTCTAGGATAAGGAGTAACACCGTCTTCCCCAAACCATTTTTCATACACTGCAACGGCTTTAGGTTCATCAGTAACAACGCCTTGCATATACTTCACTAGACCATAATTCACCACATTTAACCATTCTGATTCATCTTGAGGAACCATGCAGGCGTAGGCTTCATACTGATAGGGAAATTCAGGAACAACGCTAAACATCACTGGATTACTTGCTTCTCGTTTTAGTCCTTCTAAAACAATTCCGTCACTAGCAAATCCATCAATTTCCCCCTTTTCTAATAAGGCTAACCCTTCGTTACGGTCTTTTACCATTACTAATTGGGCGGCTGGTTGTTGTTCACGAATAATCTTTTCATTGGTTGTATTCGGAATGACTCCAATGCGTTTTCCAATAAGAGTATCAAGAGATGTAATCCCACTGCCATTTTTGACCAATAATTGCGTCCCACTGGCAAAATAACTCATAGTAAAATCGACATTTTTATCCCGTTCCCATGTAAAAGTAGTAGAAGCACATTCAATATCAATTGCTTTTGTTTTAATTTTGTCAAAACGATTTTGGGGAGTTACCTCAACAAATTGCAACTTAACAGATCGACCGACTTGTTGTTCTACTTCTTGGCGAATTAACTCTAAAATATCCTTAGAATAACCGACCCATTGCCCTTGTGCATTAATATAACCGAAAGGGATGGCATCTTTTCGCACACCAGCCGTGATTGTTCCCGTTTGCTTAATTTTATCAAGAATTTCTCCAGCCCATGAGGGGGCCTGTGCGGTTGCCGTCAATAAGATAGATAATGCGAATAGGGTCAGCTTTTTGCCTATCATGTCCTTTTTTACCAAAGTTTTTCAGTGTTACTAGACATTGAATTGTCCGTTTAGGTTTCCATCGACTGTAAATATCGCTCAATCAATAAAATAGCGACAATATCATCAATAGGACGAGGAGGAAGACGCATTCCTTGAGGAATTAGCTTTTTTAACCCCTTTGGAGGAAATAATTGCCAATAGCGATCACGTGCCTCTAAGGTACTGTTACGCTCATCAATGGCTATAATTGGCACAGGAGTCTCTAATTCTGTCTCTAGTCGCTTTTTCCATTGCTTAGAAGTTGTCTGATTCCCCATAACGAGGGTAGCAATGGAATATCGTTGACAAAGCTCATTGATCGTTGCGATCGCATTCTCTGCTAAAATCACCTCATGATATTGTAAGGTTAATGCTTCGTCGGTCACTGCAATGCCACATTTATCCCGTCCGGGATCAAAGCCTAGTAACATAAATCTAGCTTCCTCGTCGTGGGTTTAATAATCACTGTCGGATACACAAATTCCTTTACATCTAATACCATTACTGGCAGTTCGTTTGCAATGGGGGCAAAGAATCGGCTCTTTTGGGGCTTCTTGGTTAATTTGAGCGTTTACTTCGCTTTTGTTTTGCTGGGTTTTGGATGCTTGTAAAATTGTCATAGTTACAAAACTTAATATTTTTTCTATTTTAACCGTATTTTTAGTTTTTTTTAAGGTTGATAGTAACAATAGAAGCGGAATCCATCTAATCATGGCGATAGGCTAAACAGAGTAAAACGCCGAAAATCTAAATTATAGGAGGATTAGCCCTAATGCGTTATGCAATTATTATTGAAAAAGGAAGAACTCAGTACGGGGCTTATGTTCCCGATATTCCCCAATGTTCTGCGGTTGGAAAAACCTTAGAAGAGGTTAAAGAGTCCATTACTGATTCAGTCCTTTCCCATTTAAAAGGATTAGCAGAAAGTGGAAAAGATATGCCCAAAGCGACTTCAATCTGTGGCTATGTTGATGTTGAGTAATGGTTTACTGAAACCTTTCGGGCTGAAGTAATAAATAGTAGGGGCAGGTTTTGAACGCCAATGTTATGTCTCAATTGTAATTGTAATTGCTCTGGCTTACCTGTCCGTACACTAAAAATCTTATAAATTATGAATTATGAAAGTTCACTCATAGGGATAGAGAGAAAGATGTGAAGGGTTGAGAATGAGGATAAATCTTAAATAAATCTTAAATTGTCTAAGTAATGTAATGAGTTTTTAATTTTGAATTTTTAATTGCGTAGGACTATATAAGTTATGCTGTAGAAAAAGGATGAATTAAGAACAATGACAGAACGAGAATTTGAAGTAATTATCCGTCAACTAGACCGTCTAGAAGACAAAATTGATGGAATAGAGCGAGAAAATCAACTTTTATCTGACAGACTAGAACTGTATCGCCAAACAGGAGAGGCGCAAATTCGCTCAATTGAAGCACAAACTCAGTCAATTAGGGCTGAAGTAGAAGCCTTTCAAACCGCTAGTCAACAGCAAATGGAAACCTTTCAAACTTCTGTTAATCAACAAATTGAAGCGTTTCAAGATGCAAATAAGCAGCAGTTGAATGTCTCTTTGGGCGTGTTAGTGACAGCAGCTATTACTATTGTGGTAAGTGTAGTCTTGGGAATGCAGTAAGTCGTCTTTCCTAAAGGTTGGGGAAATATTATCTAAGATTTTCTAAGAAACTTTCTCAGATTTTCTGAGAAAAATAGTAGATATAGATGAACGTAGGTATTTTGGGTTGGGTTTCACTAAAAGGCTGTGGGCAATATCCATGGAGTAAATTAATTCCTGAGTAAAGGTTGGGGAAATATTATCTAAGATTTTCTAAGAAACTTTCTCAGATTTTCTGAGAAAAATCATAAATGTAGAATAATGCTCTTTAATTTCCATAATTCAAAGCTTTGCAACAGCTAATACTAATAACTCATTGAGTATGGCTGAAGCAACCGCAGACCCCCCCTTACGACCATTCACTCGAATTTGAGGAACAGATACCTTTTTTAACTGTTCCTTCGACTCTAACACCGAAACAAAGCCAACGGGCGCACCAATAATCAACGCAGGTTGTAATGATTGATTAATAATACCTTGACAAAGCGCTAATAAAGCCGTGGGAGCATTACCAATCACATAGATTCCTTGGGGATATTGTTCTAAACAGCGTACCATGCCCGTTTCAGTGCGAGTTTTTCCCGTTTCAGCCTGATTGACTTGCTCAATGGCTGTGATAACAGGATTATTAAAGGTTTTCTGCACAAGGGTAATAATTCCCTGTTTGACCATGGTAACGTCGGTAATAATCGGTGTTTTTTGGCTTAATGCCTGAATTCCTTGTGTGATCGCCTGTTCTGAGAAACTAACTAGATTGAGAAACTCAAAATCTGCTGTTGCATGGATGACTCGTCGCACAATTGCATATTCTGAGGGGGTTAGGGAATGCTTCCCCACTTCACAGTCAATAATAGCAAAACTTTCCCGTGTAATCGGATGAATTAAGTCGTCTTTAGCCATTGAGTCCTAATTTTTCTAAAACTCGTTGAGTTGAAACAACATGACGCTCTAATCCTAACGTTTTTGGCTTAAGTCCAATAGCTAACCCAATCAGTTGGGGTAAATGTAGCACAGGAATTCCCAATGGCTTTTCAATGACTTTAGCCACTTCGGGTTGTCGAGAATCAAGATTAAGATGACAGAGGGGACAAGGGGTAACGATACAGTCTGCACCTGCGTCAATGGCTTCTAAAAGGTGAGTTCCAGCCATTGTAAAGGATTCTTTTGTCGAATAGCTAGAAATTGGCCAACCGCAACATTGGGTTCTTCCTTCGTAGTGAATAGGATTTGCCCCAACCGTACGAAAAACGTCCTCCATAGACGTAGGATTAAAAGGATCGTCGTAAGGTAGGGTTTCTTGGGTGCGAAGCAGGTAGCAACCATAAAAAGCAGCACAATTTAACCCTTTTAGAGAATGGGTTACTTTTTCTTTAAGGGCATCTAAGCCATAATCAGTGACAATCGCCCAAAGTAAGTGTTTAACCTCCGTTGTTCCTGTGTAGGGAGAACATTGTTCTTTTTGGAGAAAATTGTTAACGTTATCGAAATAATCGGGATCATTTTCCTTAGCCGCTTTTAATCGTTCATCCACATGACCAATGACCCCTTGACAGGTGCTACAGTGGGTTAACAAAGGTAGATTTAAAGATTCAGCCAGCGCAATATTCCGTGCATTAACCGTATCTTCTAGAAGTTGGGATTCTTCTTTAAATGTTCCTGAACCGCAACAAGAAGCCTTTTTTAGTTCAATGAGTTCAATATCCAAAGCTTTTGTCAGAGCAGCCGTTGATAGATACAATTCTCGGCAAGCACCTTGAGCAACACAACCGGGAAAATAGGCATATTGAAGTAAGGTCATAATTTGAGCAATACATTTAGATGAACATAAGTCAATTATCTTACCTTTCGGCCTTTATTGGGTACTGAGGCCACAATTCTAGACAATCACAAACTCACCTTTGATTATAGCTGTTGTTTTAGAATGGATTTAAGAAATTACAGGAATTAGCGAGCAAGATGCTCCCATACCTCTTTTCTATCTAGGCTAAACTTGAAAACTAGCGTAAAATTTCAATCCTAACAGGAATCCGTCCTTGTCTGAGTGAACCAATTTGACGAAACGCAGAGGTAGATAAATCAAGACTACAGCGACATCTATCCACCACTTTCACCACTACACTCTTACCTGTGCGACGGTTAGTAACCCGTAGTCGAGTCCCAAAAGGGAAACTAGGATGGGCGGCCATGGGCTGATTTTGGTCAAATCTAACCCCAGAAGCGGTTCTTCTACCTTGAAACTTGTTGGCGTAATAGGTTGCAGTTTGTGCGTCAACGGGAACTTGTAATGCACCCACCATCGCTAAGGACAAGATCAATCGTTTAACCATTCGGTCACTCCTCTTGCAGACTACCCCGTCAATATACTTAATCCTTGTGCTTTTGTCCACCAACCCATTTACTTATTCACATTATCAATCTTTATTAAGCGTTAGAATATTTATTGCTATTATAAATTACAAACCGCATCTCCCATTTTTGAGCAATCTACTTCCCCACAGAAGCCAACACAATATTATGAATCGATACTTAAAAGTATTACGTTTATTTTGGCAAACTGCCATCGCAGCCGAACTAGAATACCGCCTCAATTTTATCATTGCTGCCATTAGTAGTTTAACCAGTTTGGGGGGCAGTTTATTTGGTTTGTTTCTCTTTTATCGAACGGGATACAATTTTCCCGGATGGAGTTGGCCAGCAGCGATGATTGTCTTGGGAATGTTTACATTTTTACAGGGGTTTTCAGCTACCTTTTTAATCCCCAATTTGAATCGAATTGTACAGCAAGTTGAACTAGGAACATTAGATTTTGTCTTGCTTAAACCTATTAGTAGTCAGTTTTGGTTATCCACCCGTAGTTTCTCACCGTGGGGATTTTCAGATATTATTTTTGGTTTAGCCATTATCCTTTATGGTAGTTCTTTTTTTAATCCTTCTTCCACCGATTATTTACTATGCGCCTTAGTTATGGTATTGGGTATTATAATTTTATATAGTATTTGGTTTATGTTAGGAGCAACCAGTATTTGGTTTGTTAGAATTTATAATGTAACAGAAGTTTTACGGGGATTTCTAGAAGCTGGCCGTTATCCAATTGTTGCTTATCCATCTATTTATCGTTTTTTCTTTACCTTTATTATTCCTGTTACCTTTTTAACCACGATTCCCGCAGAAGCTTTATTAGGAAGGATACAATTGACTTGGTTATTAGGCTCAGGAATTCTTGCTATTTTGTTACTACTGGCTACTCATTTAGTTTGGCAATTTGCTTTACGGTTTTATACCAGTGCATCTAGTTAAATATAAGAAGTTAGAAATTGTAGGGATCGGTTGTTTCAGTATCCAGTTACCAGTTACAGCACCTCCCACTCTGTTGCAAGCGACTTAAAACAGGTTATCTTCTTTTTTTATACGCTTAAAACAGGAGGCTCTAAACCCGAATTTTTCGGTAAAAATGGAAGAAGCGAGTTTATTCCGTCAATTGGTGGACAAGACAAGAATTAAGCTTAAAAAACGCCCTAAAAGAAGGTTAAAAAATAAATAATAGCTAAGAAATGTTTCTTTTTATACAACTGATAGTCTCTTTTGCTTTACCCTTATATAGAGTTGTTTTAACATTAATAAAAAAATGGCTAATCTTCAAGAAAATCCTTCCATTCCCCAACCTAGCCCCAAAAAGAAAAAGCTAGGCTTGGCTACCAAAATCTTATTATCAATGCTTTTTGGCGTTGTATTTGGAATCTTATGCAATCTTTTATTGCCCGAAGCAATTAATTTATCCCTCAATAAATGGATACTCGGCCCGATTGGGACTCTTTTCCTGAGAGCTATTAAAATGGTCGTTGTTCCCCTAGTACTCTGTTCTTTAATTGTGGGAACTGCTAGTATTGGAGATATTAGAAAATTAGGCAGAGTGGGGATAAAAACCATAGCTTACTTTTCATTAACGACTGCCTTTGCTATTACCCTAGCTTTATTGCTAACTAATATTTTAAAGCCCGGCACTGGCTCAATCATTCTAGAAACATCCCAAGAGATTACTGCTTCAGAAGCTCCATTTTTAATGGATATGTTAGTAGAAATTATACCAACTAATCCCTTTGAAGCTTTTGTTAATGGGGATATGCTGCAAATAATTTTCTTTGCTATGTTTTTTGGTATTGCTATTACCTTAATTGGCACAAAAGCCCAAAGTCTAGTCAATTCAATTGAGCAACTTAATGAGGTATTCTTAAAAATTATTTTGCTCGTTATGAATTTTGCTCCCTATGCAGTTTTTGCCCTACTTGCCAGTGTCATTATCGTTCAAGGAATAGATGTGCTAGGACAATTAATTAAATACTTAGCTTTAGTCGTTTTTCTGTTAATCATTGAAGCCTTTCTTATTAATGGTTTGGCATTAACATTTTTAGGGAAACTTAACCCCATCATATTTTATAAAAAATATTGGCCAGTCATGTTAGTAGGATTTAGCACATCAAGCAGTAATGCTACCATTCCAGCTAACTTGCAAGCGTGTAATCAAAAATTTGGTGTACCGAGTTCCATTAGTAGTTTTACCATTCCTTTAGGTGCAACGATTAACATGAATGGAACTTCAATTATGCAAGGGGTAGCAGCCCTTTTCATTGCTCAAGTTTATGGAATAGAATTAAATCTATCACAACAGTTAACAATTATTCTAACAGCTACCCTTGCCTCTATTGGAACGGCAGGTGTTCCCAGTGCAGGTGTAGTCATGTTAACAATGGTGCTTCAGCAAGTTGGATTACCCGTTGAAGGCGCGGCTTTAGTGTTAAGTGTAGATAGAGTGGTTGATATGTTTAGAACAGCAACTAATATTACTGGTGATGCAGTTGCATCTGTTATTGTGGCGAAGTCTGAGAATGAGCTAGATTTATCTGTTTATAACAATACCACAGCCGATGTATAAAACCTAGTTATATTTGTGATAGGGTCTTTAAAAAGATCACGAGTGCGACTAAGCTGTTCATCACCTAAATTAGTATGTGAAGACTGTAAGGGAGTAGGGAGTGGGGAGTGGGGAGAGAGTTTGATGATTTGTACTAAAATACCCAAGACCCAGTTTAAATGCGTCTTAGCCTATACTAAACATTAAATATTAAGTAAATTATGACTCTAACCCAAGATATCCAAAAAGATGTTATCTTTCCTGAGAGTAACTTACTCAGTGACGAACCCCCAATGGAAAGTGAACTACATCTGCGTCAATTGATGCTTTTGATTCAATCATTAGAGTTATTATGGAAAGACCGTCCAGATTTCTACGCATTTGGTAATTTGACCGTCTATTATAGCCCTAATCAACTTAAATCTGAATATTTTCGAGGGCCTGATTTCTTTGTCGTATTGGGAGTAGAAAGAAAACCCCGTACCAGTTGGGTGGTTTGGGAAGAAGACGGCAAATATCCCCACGTTATTGTTGAAATTTTATCTAAATCAACAGCAGATACAGATAGAGGTTTAAAAAAAGAGATTTATCAAGAGATTTTCCGTACGCCTAACTATTTTTGGTTTGATCCTAAAACCATGGAGTTTAAAGGATTTGAGTTAATAAGAGGTAAATATGAAGAAATTACTCCGAATGAACAAGGATGGTTGTGGAGTGAGCAATTAGGGTTATATTTAGGTGTATATCAATCTCAATTAAGGTTTTTCAACCCTCAAGGGCAATTAGTTCCCACATTAGAAGAATCGTCTGAAAGAGATAGAAAACGGGCTGAACAAGAAAAACAACGTGCCGAACAAGAAAAACAACGTGCTGACCGATTAACCCAAAAATTACTAGATTTAGGCGTTGATTTGTCAGAAATTGAATAGTTTTTCCGATTATGTTAAACACAGAACATCTAATGGCAAACCCTGAACTCGGTATAAATCTAGGCTAAGATAAGGAAGATAACATTCATCTTTGAGTAAACGGGTGGAAAAAGGAAAGCTAGTCGAAATTAAAGTCCAAGGAGAACGCCGTTTAGCGGTGGCAGATCGGCCTGAAGGGAAAAAGGATTGGATTGTTATTGATCAGGGGGGACAATCCCACAAAATTCGTCCTCAGAAGGTTGATTATGAAGTAGAAGGAGAAAATTATACCCCTGATGATATTACTACCTTTCTCAAAGATGTCCAAGATTACCTTGATCCTGCGAATTTAGAGATTGCATGGGAATTGTTAGCAGAAGAAGGGGAGTCCGTTACTCCAACCGATTTGGCACAATTAATATTTAGCGAAGAAAATGCAGCCTTATCCTATGCAGCCTACTGTCTTCTGTGTGAAGATAAAATATATTTTAAGAAAAAAGGCGATCGCTATGAACCCCGTTCCGTTAGCCAAGTAGAAGAGATTAAACATCAATTAGAAGTAGAAGAAAAGCGCAGTCGAGAGAAAGAAGAATTTTTAGCCCATATTAAAGAAGCTTTAGAGGAAAAAGGGGTAGAATGGTCAGACAGCGATCGCACTCGTCTCGAAGTCTTAGAAAAATTTGTTCTTTTCCCAGAAAATAGTCCCCGCAACGCCCAAGAAATCTTAGAATTAATTGGTAAACCAACCAAACCGGATGTAGCATTTGACCTATTAGTTGCGCTTAAATGGTGGAGTCCCCACGAAAACCTATTTTTGCGCCGTTGTGCTTATCCAACTCAGTTTTCTCGCAAGGTACTTGATGTGGCGCATTCTTACTTAGAATCTTTTCCCCTAGATCCCGATCAACAGCGACGGGATCTCACAGGAATGAAAGTTTATACCATTGATGATGAAAGCACGACGGAAATTGATGATGGGTTAAGCGTAGAATTCTTAGACGGTGATCAGGTGCGTTTTTGGATACATATTGCCGATCCCACTCGTTTAATTATCCCTAACGATGAATTAGATTTAGAAGCAAGACGACGCAGCACCAGTTTATATCTTCCCACGGGAATGATCTCTATGTTTCCCACGGAATTAGCCACAGGCCCCATGAGTTTAGTCCAAGGGCAAGATTGTGCGGCTTTAAGCTTTGGGGTTATCTTAGATGAAACTGGGGGGGTGCAAGCTTACGAAATTTGTGCAAGTCGCATTAAACCAACGTATCGTCTCACCTATGATGATGTAGATGAAATGCTACATCTCAAAATCGAAGCCGAGTCAGAAATCCCGATTTTGTCAAAAGCTGCGAAATTACGCCATCAATGGCGACAAGAACAGGGATCGATTAATATTTCTATGCCAGAGTCTTCGATTAAGGTAAAATCAGACGATGAAATTAGTATCGAGGTGCTAGAGACTTCTTTATCCCGTCAATTGGTGGCGGAAATGATGATTTTAGCCGGAGAAGTCGCGGGGAAATATTGTCAAGCGCATAATATTCCTGTTCCTTTTCGCAGTCAACCCCAACCCGAATTACCCCCTGATGAGGAGTTATTAAATTTACCACCGGGGCCAGTACGCTTTTGTGCGGTACGTCGTTGTATGCCTCGTAGTGAAATTAGCATTGTTCCCAGTCGTCATGCAAGTTTAGGGTTAGATGTTTATACTCAAGTGACTTCTCCCATTCGTCGTTATACGGATTTATTAACCCATTTTCAGCTTAAAGCTCATTTAAGGGGGGATGAGTTGCCGTTTTCCAGTGATCAGGTGCAGCAAATTCTCCATGGTGTCTCTTCGTCTGCGTATGAAGCGGTATTAGTAGAAAGACAAACCAATCGTTATTGGAGTTTAGAATATCTGAGACGCAATATGGAGGAGGTGTGGCAAGGATTAGTGTTAAGATGGCTCAGAGAAGAGGAAAATTTAGGGATTATTCTCTTAGAGGAATTAGGATTAGAGTTACCCCATCGCTTTGAGCGAAATGTTAATTTAGGCGATCGCTTACAAGTGCAAGTCAGTCGATCTGATCCCCGTCGGGATGAAATTCGTTTCCGAGAGTTAGCAGAAATG
This sequence comes from Microcystaceae cyanobacterium, assembly GCA_051439375.1. GTDB lineage: Bacteria > Cyanobacteriota > Cyanobacteriia > Cyanobacteriales > Microcystaceae > JBGTGT01. The sequence continues at coordinate 58,328 of JBFRWB010000015.1, read as the reverse complement.
GAAGAATGGAGTTAAATAAAGTCGGAAGTAATTATTTAAGGAATGCGAGCATCTTGCTCGCTATTTTTATGCATCTGTTTTTATCAAACTGAGACACATTAATCATAGTTTAGATAGTTTTTTATTTCAACACTGAGGTAAGAATCACTGTAATAGTTGCACTCGCAATGAGGGTAAAAGCTAATTGTACAACCCATTGAGTCGCTTGACGATAATCTGCAAATCGTTGATCAAATTGCTTCATTTCATTAGAGAGTTCTTCAATTCTTTTGAGAACATCGGTTAAAGTAGGTTCTTGTGGCGGTTGTTCAGGTAAGTTAGCCATTTTTTTACCTTCAATTACTTTACTCTTTCTATTTTAGCTTAAGTTTGATGGATTGAGTCTCATTATTTACTTATTGTCTTAACGATGATTAAAATGATTGAATGATTAAGTATGATGATGACTTAACTCTTTTCTCAACGCTTTCATAATTTATAATTTATAATTCATCATTCATAAGTTAGATCATAGTCCATCATTTAATCCTATCAATCATAGTTTAGATAATATATCATCATTCCCTTATTGTCTGAATCAAGATTCTCAGGATTTAAGAATTGACAGGATTAGGTTATCTGTTATGTCTTATCATTCTCTTATTGTCTGAACTATGATGCAAATGATTAAATGAAAGCTATGATTAATTTTCCTCATCAATACGCTTCAGACAACAATTAACCTCTATTCCCCATCAACCAAACTATCCTAAAAATCCCTTAACTCTTGTATCCCATCAGTCAATCAATCCTGAAAATCCTCTAATCTTGTAAATCCTGATTCAGACAATTAATTCATAATTTATAATTCATAATTTCGCTCATAGTCCATCATTTAATCACATTAATCATAGTTCAGACAACAATTAACCTCTATTCCCCATCAACCAAACCATCCTAAAAATCCCTTAACTCTTGTATCCCATCAGTCAATCAATCCTGAAAATCCTTTAATCCTGTAAATCCTGATTCAGACTTTCCACCGAAACCCCCAACACCGACGCAACCCCCTCTAATATACTCACATCTTCTGTTTCTTGATATAAACCCAACAACGCAGGAAGGGAAAACGTTTCTATCATATAACTATCTTGATACGCTACCAAAATTTGTAACGCTTGAAGATAATAATTTAATGCGTCTCCCTGATTTCCTTCTGCTTTTGCTACATTTCCTAAATTGTGATAAGTAGAAGCTTGAGAATAGCGATCACCGTATTCAACTTTAATTTGCAAAGCAGTTTGATAATAAGATTTTGCTTCCTCCCATTCTCTTAATTCTTCTGCTACACTTCCTAATTGGTGATAAGTAGAAGCTTGAGAAAAGCGATCGCTGTATTCAACAAAAATTTGCAAAGCAGTTTGATAATAAGATTTCGCTTGCTCCCATTCTCTTAATTCTTCTGCTACTCTTCCTAATTGGTGATAAGTAGAAGCTTGAGAATAGCGATCACCGTATTCAACTTTAATTTGCAAAGCAGTTTGATAATAAGATTTTGCTTGTTCCCACTCTCTTAATTCTTGTGATACCATTCCTAATTGGTGATAAATAGAAGCTTGAGAAAAGCGATCGCTGTATTCAACAAAAATTTGCAAAGCGGTTTGATAATAAGATTTTGCTTCCTCCCATTCTCTTAATTCTTGTGATACCACTCCTAAATTGTGATAAGTTTTAGCTTGAGAAAAGCGATCGCTGTATTCAACATAAATTTGCAAAGCAGTTTGATAATAAGATTTCGCTTGCTCCCATTCTCTTAATTCTTGTGATAAGATTCCTAATTGTCCATAAGTAGAAGCTTGAGAAAAGCGATCGCTGTATTCAACTTTAATTTGCAAAGCGGTTTGATAATAAGATTTCGCTTGCTCCCATTCTCTTAATTCTTGTGATACCATTCCTAATCGGTGATACATTCCTGCTAAACCTGTTTGTTTAAAAGCTTCATCAATATCTGTGATACCCATCAATAAATCTTTTGCTTTTTCGTGAGTCTCTTTAGCAAGTTGATAATTCTGTGTTTTTGAGAATCCTGTACCGATAACATCTAAGATACCAATAATCTCTAACGCAATTTGTCCCTGTTTTGCTTCAGAAGGATAATTATCTAACCCAGTCATCACCCTTTGAGATAATTTAAGCTTACTTTGTACATCACTGGTTAAATCAAAGTAATTATCTAAACAAACAAACAGCGTTAAGATACTTTCCTGCTTTTCTAAACAAATCTCCAACCCATGATATAAATTCTCATACTCTAATTGACAGAAGAAAATCCCTAACTGTCTCTCCTGCGGATTCTTTGACTTCATCAAACCATAATAAGACTTCCCTAACCCCAAATAATGATTCTTAAACCCTTCCTTTAACCCATCTTGCGTTGCGCTATCACACTCCTTTACCTTCATCTTCAAGAAATAAGGAAACACAGGTTGAATATTCAACAACGGTGAAGACTCCCCCATTCTTGGGGGTTGGGGGGAATCAATAGGAGACAATAACCCCCAACCTATCGCTTCATCAATTGCTGTCTCAAACAACTCAAAGGGATAATCCTTAAAGGGATCTAACTTCTGTAACTGCTTCCCATATTCCCCCAAAGCATCCCGAAACAAAAACCCACTAAACGGTGCTAAACATAATAACAACCGTTGAGCATCAGCAGACAAATTACTATGGGAATATTCCACACACTTAACAATATTCTGAGTCTTATCCCCTTCCCCCACATCTTGTAAATTCGCTTCGGTTAACCCCTCTAAAATTTGTGTCGGAGTTTGCTGTCTTAGGTTTCCTAACACCACCTCCATCGCTAAAGGATACCCCGCTAAAATCTTCATCAACCGCTTAAACCCATCACTATTTTTAATCTCCGTTTCCTTGTCTTCATTCCCTATCGTCGCTGTCAGAATTTTATCCCCCAATTCGCTACGAGACTCAACATCTAACCCCTGTAACGGATAGCGATACCGAATATTATCCTTAGTAAAAAGATCCCCTAACCATTCCTCATTACTGCGAGATCCCACAATTACCTTAACCTTCGTTCCCTTTAACCGTTCTAAGAACCCTTTTAACTTATTTTGTTCCCCCTCATCCAAGGTATTTTGTATCGCCAAAGGTTGTCCCGTCACTGACTCCATATTATCTAAAATAATAATAGGCTGAGACACCCTTAACGTATCAACCATTTTACCCCGTTGTGCCGTTTCTCCCATTGCTTGAAACTTAGCAAACTCAAACTTCTTATATAACTGTTTCCCCATCTCAAACAAAATTTGTTCTAACGTCCACGCTTTAAGATCATAGCCAAAGTAAAAGATTTTAGCCGCATAACCCGTCCGTGTCCACCATTCCCGTAGATAATTTAATAAAGTGGTTTTTCCCGTTCCCCCCATTCCCTGCAACAATAAAAGATTATGCTTTAACAAAGACTTCTCTATCTTTAAGATTTCCAAATCTCTTCCAATAAACCTATAAGTCGGTAAGGGAAAACGATATTCTGTTTCCAACGCTTCATAATAAGCTTCCTCCTCCTCAGCATTTAATTCCCTTAATTGAAAATTCACCTCACCCCCTTGATAAACAATCGGTAACAACCAATCTTCGAGATCAATCTCATAATTAAACCATCCCTTTCTTACCTTATTGTTATACAACTCCAAGCGACTTAAACGAATCGATTCTAACAAAGGTTTCCCATCAAACAACTGCTTATATAATTCCGTCATCATCACCTTAGCAGCAGTCACCGTTATCGAATAACCCATCGCAACCACCACCTGTATTCCTGCTTCCATCAAGCGATTTCCTAAGCTACTTTCCCGATAGATTCCCCCGTTATTATTATCATCAGAAGTTTGTGTAGATGTTCCCCCCTTTTTAAGGGGGGTTAGGGGGGATCTTTCCTCATCGTCAAGGGAAGATTCAACCGTCGGAGATTTTCCTGATTGACAAGCATTTAAAATACAAATCGGAATCCCTCTATTTTGCAATAACGTCGCTATTTCCGACGCTTCCACAGGGTTTGCTTTCCCTGCAATATCCGTTTCAAAAAACAAAAAACCCCTTTCCCCTTGATACTCAGCTAAATCATTTAACCCATAACCTCGTTGATAAAAATAACGATTCTTATCCACTCCTTCCTTAAATTGTTCATAAGTCATTAACCCTCCATGCAAATCAAAATGAACAATATGATAAGCTTGATTTCCCTTTTCTTCTAAATGTCTAACCAACGATTCATACGTCCCCGGCCTTAAAATCTCTGCATTTATCCGTAAATTCCCCTCATCAATTAACTCAATTAACGGACGAGAAATGGTACGATAAGCAACATCTTTATCTTCGTTCGGCCTTGCAGTTACCACCAATAAATTAATCGTTGGAGACTCAGGAAGCGTCGGTAAAGCAGTCCCTTTATTTACCCCTTGACGTATCATTTGCACTTCAACCGCTAACGGACGAGGTAACTCAGGATCTTGTATCGCTTCCCAATGTAACCCTTGAAACCCTGAAGATTGACTGAGAATAATAACGCTTAAATCTGGCAAATTCTCCCTCAGCTTTTTATAATCACTATAAGCATCAAAATCACTTTTAAACACTTGTTCAAATAAATTAACGCCATATTCCTTAACACTACCTTTTATCGCTTCTGCCTTATTCAAATCTACCATTGGCCACCGTAACCAACTTTCATAATACCATTGCAGGCCCGCTTCCTGTGCCTCCGTAAAAGGGTCACAAAGATTAACCGAATATTCCTTATTATTTAAAATTAATTTAGCGTTAAATCCGTTATCAGTAGAAGCGGTTTCCCGAAGCGTAATGATGGACATATAAATTATGAATTATAAATGCTGAAATTGATTATAACACGACGGTTTTGAGTTGTAGCTGTCAGTTGGGTTTCCTTCCTCAACTAAACAAAAATCTACAATCATTCAAGGAATGCGAGTATCTTGCTTACTAGGTTTATTCGGTTTATAGAGTCCTACGCATTAAGTTATTTAACATTTGCAAAAGCTGAACCTTAGTCATAATCAGGGGTTTCATTCTTCATTCTTCACTCAACATTGCTGGGTTTAGCTATAAAAAAGTATCCTGACCTTGTAAATAAGTTTAATTAACCTTTGGAAGAAGAGATAAATATTTTGTTATAACAGAAGTTGATTTTATTGGTGTGTGTGGAGTAACAATTGCAATGATTAAAACAAAGCTGAGTATTGCCCTACTTGCCTCGGTGTTAACTTGGGGCTTTGTACCAAATGGGGCAAATCTAAGACCAATTGAGCAAATATTAGCTCAAGATGCCAGTCCCTCTCCCGAAGAAACCGTTTCCCCTTCTCCCGATGTAGAAGTCACTCCATCCCCAGAAGAAACCGTTTCCCCTTCTCCCGACGCAGAAGTCACTCCATCCCCAGAAGCAACAACAGAAACCACTATTGTAGAGGAAGAAGAACCCGCAGGTTTTCCTTGGTGGATTTTTCTCATTCCTCTTTTAGCAATATTAGGCTTTTTCCTCCTAAGATCAGGAGATTCAGCAGATTCTGAAGCAGAAGAAGAAACACCTCCTCCTTCCTCTACTGATGAAACATCAGCCGAAACAGACGCATCTCCTGAAATAACGACTCCTCCTGTTACCGAAGCAGAAAATATAGAACCCATTCCTCCTAGTCGTCTCGTTTTAACCGCCCGTAGCTGCACAGAAGCTTATGCTTATTGGGAAGTCCCAGAAGCCAAAAAAGCAGAAATTAAAGCGCAAGGAGGGGAAAATATTTTATTGCGGGTTTATGATGTTACGGGTATTGACATTGAGCAACAAGACCCCCACAGTACAGCAGAATACTATTTTATCGAGTCTGCCGTTGACTATAACGTCCCCATTGCCCAAGATGATCGGGATTATATAGCAGAATTAGGCTATTTAACCGCAGATAACCGCTTTTTAACCATTACCCGTTCCCTACCTGTTCACATCCCTCCCTGTCCCCCTGAACCACCCGTGACACCCGAAACGGAGGAAATACCAGAACCGCTTCCTAGTTTGCCCGTTGAATCGCCAGTTTCTGAAACCATTGAACCTGAATCAGAGGTGATACCCGATAGTGAAACAGATAATCCTCCTAGTCGTATTATTTTAACCGCCCGTAGCTGCACAGAAGCTTATGCTTATTGGGAAGTCCCAGAAGCCAAAAAAGCAGAAATTAAGGCGCAAGGAGGAGAAAATATGATCCTACGCATTTACGATGTCACGGATATTGATATTGAGCAACAAGAACCTCACAGTACAGCAGTTTATGATGTTGCTGAGTCTGCCGTTGATTATGATATCCCCATTACCCAAGATAATCGGGATTATGTAGCAGAATTAGGCTATTTAACCACAGATAACCAATTTTTAACCCTTGTTCGTTCCTTCCATACTCGAATTCCCCCCTGTCCCCCAGAAGAAGCCAGTGGTGAGGCAATGTTTCCCCCTGTTCCTCCCTTACCTATACCGCCAGAAACAGAGGAAGAAGATGAGATTCTCAATATTTTTGAGGATGAAAGCCTATTCTCTTCGCCTGAAGCAGAAGAAACCACAGAAACCCTTAACTTTATCCATCTGGTGTGTCGTAGTGCGGATGAAGCTTATGTTTCTTGGCAAGTATCAGAAGAAGATAAAGCCAATTTACAGCAAAAGGGCGGTGAGACCTTGATTTTACGCCTTTATGACCTAACAGATGCCAATGCAGATGGTCAGCCTGATACAATGTGGGATCATGAATGTGCAGAAACAGACAACGAGCGAGTCATTCCCCTTTATCAAGGCGATCGCAATTATATGGCAGAATTAGGTTATCGTACCTCTGAAGGTCGTTGGCTTTCTTTAGTTCAGTCTGAAGCCGTTTATGTTCCCCCTAAATCTTCACAAGAAGCTTAAAAATTAGGAACAGCCAAACAGATCAATTAAGGTGAGCATTGCCCACCTTAATTGATGATAAGACTAAGTTGTGATTTGCGCTTTACTCACCCGTTAACGTTATAAATTATTAATCAATGACCCAAAAGCCGTTATTTCGCCAATACTGCTCTTGCAGTGCTAAACTTAATTGTTCATTGGCAATGTATCCTTTATTAACTAATATTGTTCCTAATTTTTCCTGTTTAGTTTTTTGAATATCAATCGTTTGTTTCAACTGATTGGAAGATATCCATTTTTTTTGAAGAAGGATTTGTCCTAATCGCATAATTGGGGACTCCATAATTTCAACCAAGGGAACTTGTTCCATCTAAGCATTACTTCAGCAAAGATGATGAGGGTTTCGCAAAATTTACTCAAATACAATTTCAGCAGCGCAGTCTTCACCAACAGCCATAAGGGTTTTCCACGCAGTTTCTGCTTCAGGAGAACGAATTCCTTGAGGGTTAGGTTGCGACTTACGCACTAAAGTACGAAATTCTGCAAGGGAATATTCCTTTTGATATTCTGAGATAGTGCAGTTACACATTTCTGTTGCAAATTCAGCAAGAACAGGATTTTGCTTAACACTATTTAAGCACTCTTTTTTGTAATCTGCAAAAGTCCCATTCGGATTGGTTGACAGGGGAACTGTTACATCGCCTTGCTTAACCATTTGAGCCGATAAGGGAGAAAGCGTCAGTAAGGTTAAGCCAATTAGGTTAAATGAGGTAATTAATCGTTTTTTCATCAAATAATCCTCCGAAAAAGATTAGTGGATTGGGAGAGCGAATTTTACGCTTCTTGGGTTCTAGAATATACGATTAAGAGAGATAAAAGATAGGACTGAAGCCAGTTTTTCAATTGTCAGTATGATTCTGATGTCCTCATAAACGATTGTTTCCAACTTATACCCAGTTTAGTATAACTGTCCCCTCATTATAGACTAGAATAAAGTCTTGGCTTGAAAGGAGACAATGATGACCCATGATACTTAATTGGCTGAAAAAAAATCTTTTTAGTAACTGGTTTAATACTTTTTTAACCCTTATCAGTTTAGGAATGATCTATTGGTTAGGATCATCCTTTTTAAAATGGGCAATTAGTGATGCTGCACAATGGACCGTTATTACTGCTAATCTAAAACTATTTTGGGTGGGTTTCTACCCCAGTGATCAACTTTGGCGACCTTGGAGTACCTTAATTATAATCATTAGTGTTTTAGGGTTATCTTGGGGAATTTTAGAAGAGAAAATGCCTTTACTGAGCAAAACAAATTTGTTTATTGTCGGCAATCTTGCAGCCGTTATTATTATTTTATCGTTTACGGTTGGATTTATTTCGAGGTTAATTTTATTCATTACAATTATTCTCTTAATTTTACTGGCTTATAGTGGGAAAGCGTTAAAAAGAAAAGGATTTATATTCGGAAAATGGCTACCCTTCATTTGGCTATTAACCTTTATTAGTTGTCTCTGGTTATTATTAGGATGGGGAATCTTAAAACCGATACAAATAGATCAATTAAGTGGCTTAATCTTAACTCTTCTTGTCGCCAGTGTTAGCATCGTTTTATCCTTCCCCTTTGGTATTCTCTTAGCATTAGGAAGACAAAGTGATCTTCCTGTGATTCGTTGGTTATCCATCGCTTATATCGAAATTATTCGCGGTTTACCACTAATTGGAATTCTCTTTATGGCGCAGGTCATGTTACCGTTAATTCTACCCATCAATGCACGTCCTGATCGGGTTATTCGTGCGATCGCAGGATTTACGATCTTTGCATCTGCTTATCTAGCAGAAAATATTAGAGGCGGGTTACAATCCATTCCTCGCGGTCAAACTGAAGCCGCTAAAGCATTAGGATTAAATCCCGTTTTCATCTTAGGATTAGTTATTTTACCCCAAGCAATACGGGTTGTGATTCCTTCTATTGTTGGACAATTTATCAGTTTATTTAAAGATACTTCGCTGTTAGCCATTGTTGGGTTAGTGGATTTATTAGGTATTTCTCAATCGATTTTGGCTAATCCAAAATACATTGGTCAGTATGCAGAAGTCTATTTATTTATAGCAGCTATTTATTGGTGTTTTTGTTCAGCTATGTCCCAGTTCAGTCGTCGCTTAGAACAATAGGTCGAATTAGTTTATCAATCAATGATATAGATCACAAAAAATTAGGACTTAGATCAATAATAACAATCTAAGAGTGTGAAGACGATAAATTGATAATTGTCACAAAAAAACATGATTTTAGTCACTTGTTTTTGCTTGTAGGATCACTGACATAAGTTACGAAAAATTCAGATAATTAAAGTTAATCGGTTCTTTAAAAAATATCTATTTAATTGTTAACCCAATGAAAATTTACACATCAGAAAAAATTGAACAAAATCAGATTAATTACCAAGCCATTAAGGAACAATCCAAAGCGGTACTTTTTGAGAGAAAGTTCGTCAGAAGAAAAGATTTTCCCCAGCAATTTCGGGAACACGCTTTTCATGCTTTCTATGTTTGTCAACGGGCATCTTTAAATTGTTTTTTGGTGGAAACCTCTTTTTTATTGACCCTTTGGACAGAAGAACAAGCCTAATCATTATTAAACGCCACAAAGGGTGCTGATTTCAGTGCGGATAATCACATCATCATGTGAACTCAATCAGGATATTTAGCATCAAAAACCCCTAAAATGCCACTATTGACACTTCCCTTTAACTAACGATGGATAAATCTTCTTTGTTACTTTTTTCCGAACCTCACATCGTGATTCCCATAGAATACAGAAAAGAAATTTTGTCCGCTTTGACTTCCTCAACTAGAAGGGTGAGAAAGACTTCAACAAGAAACAAACGTCCTAATATGTCTCAGTTACCTTCCCTACCAACCATCCCCAAAACATTTTGAGATTAAGGCATCAATATATTAAATCACTTGTACTCAAAAAATCGTCAATCCACATCGACACCTATCTTTCTCCACTTCTCATTAAATCCAAGTTAAGCTATAGGGAAGGGTTGAATGACATGACCCTTTGCCAATGTTTGGGATCATGGAGTGGCCATGTTACGGATTATCACTCAGCCGAGGGATGTACAGGCGGAAATAAAGCGAATTCGTACCCAACATAAGCGTCAATCGGTAGATGTGGCTTATGAAGCAGGGTTGCGGTCAAAAACTGCTAAAGTTCAAAAAATTTTACTAAATATCCAAGAAAGTAGCGAAAAAGAGACCACTCCTAACGTTAATCCTGTACGAATTAGTGGAACAGAATTAGATAGGGCCTACCAGAAAATTCCTACTGGGTTACTAGATGCGTTACGAACCTGTTGTCGTCAGTTAGAAGTATTTTATCAACAAAGAATTCCGAAGAATTGGGTGCATTTTGACAAAAATGAAGTTGTGTTGGGAAAAAAATACACACCTGTCCAACGGGCAGGATTTTACGTCGAAAATTTAGGTGCTTTATTAACCCAAGCGATCCCAGCACAGGTGGCTAAAGTTCCTCAACGGGTGATGGTCACACCATTGGATAGTAAACGTAGTCATTATCACGCAGTGCTGGTGGCAGCGCAAGAAGTAGGAATTGAAGAAATTTATCAAATTGGTGGGGCGGCGGCGATCGCTACTTTGGCCTATGGATCTCCCCATCTCAAACCCGTAGAAGTGATTACAGGGGCAGGAGACTGGGAGGTGACACTGGCCAAACAGCTAGTTAATGGAACAGTGAGAATCGATAACCCGATGAAAAATACTGATTGGTTGATTATTGCCGATAAAACAGCCGATAAACACCAATTAGCTGCGGATTTAGTCGCTCACGCAGAGCAGTATCCCACAAGTGCAATACTTTTAGTGACAGACACCTATACCTTAGCACAAGATGTACAACAACAGGTACAAGAGCAATTACAGGATTCTCCATCCAGTATTTTGACAGAAAAAGCACTGGCTCACTATGGCTTAATTATCGTCGTTGATTCTCTAGCAGAAGGGATTAAATTAGCTAAAGAGATTGAACCTTACTTTTTATTATTAGCGATCGCAGAACCGTGGGACTGGTTAGAACAAATTGATCGGGTTGGCGCAATTTTTCTAGGACATCATACGCCAAAAGCAACAGGGGATTATTTGGGCGGATCTTCTCTTGTTTATCCCTTATCAGGTTCGATGCGATTTGGTTCAACCGTTAGTGTGGAAACATTCTTAAAACCGACTAACTTAATTCAATATTCCCCAGATGCACTGCAAAAGTTATCCCATACTCTACAATTATTAGCCCAAGCAGAAGGACTATTAACCAAAGAGGAAACAATTCGACGACGGACAGAAAAGTAAGGTTAAAATATTAAATGAGAGTTACGGATTTGACATAATATGGGTTTTATAGCAGTTATTGACTACGACATGGGAAATCTGCATTCGGCTTGTAAAGGACTTGAAAAAGCAGGTGCAACCCCAAAAGTAACCGATTCTCCTCAAGATATCGCCCTAGCTGATGCTTTGGTGTTACCGGGGGTTGGGTCATTTGATCCAGCCGTGCAACATTTACGTTCCCGTCGATTAGAAGAACCAATTAAACAGGCAATTACAGCAGGAAAACCCTTTTTAGGTATCTGTTTAGGGTTACAAATTCTCTTTGAAGGGTCAGAAGAAGGAATTGAGCCGGGATTGGGTATTATTTCAGGAAAAGTACGTCGCTTCCAGTCTGAGCCTGATTTAACGATTCCTCATATGGGCTGGAATCAATTAGAATTTAGCCAACCTGAGCTTTTATTGTGGAAAAATATCACACATCATCCTTATGTTTACTTTGTTCATTCCTATTATGTCGATCCCATTGATTCTTCTGTTAAGGCTGCCACAGTGAAACATGGTAGTCAAAGCGTAACAGCAGCGATCGCTCGTGATAACCTGATGGCTGTACAATTCCACCCCGAAAAGTCCTCTAGTGCAGGATTACAAATTCTCTCCAATTTTGTCAATCATGTAATTTCATAACCAAAGAGCTATGTTTCAAAAAATCTTAGTCCCAATGGATATGTCAGAGATGGGAGAAGCTGTCTTTAATAAGGCACTTTCTTTAGCAATGATTCATCAGAGTGATTTATTATTACTTCATGTTCTGTCATCAGAAGAAAACGAAAGTCCTCTGCCTATTCCCCCTGATTTGCCCCAATTATACCCCGCACAGGGTAATGATTTAACTTTAGAAGTCTGGCGAGAACAGTGGGAAGAATTCGAGCATAGAGGGATTGAAACGTTAGATAAAAGATGCCAGAAAGGACAACAGGCGGGTTTAAAAGTTAGCTACCAGCAAATCTTAGGCAGCCCGGGGCGAACCATTTGTCAAGTGGCTAAAAAAGAAGGAATTGAGCTAATTGTCATTGGTCATCGTGGACTCTCAGGGATTGGAGAATTACTATTAGGGAGTGTTAGTAATTACGTTTTTCACCATGCTACTTGTTCAGTTTTAATTGTGAATCAATCAGAGAACAAGTAAGGGTTATGATGAGAAGCTATGCTGCCACAGGAGACTGAACAGTAACCAAAAAATTATTCCTATTCTTATAAATGGGTATAACCTTATCTAATTGGGTCAATTCAAAGATAATTTTGACAGAAGGGGCTAAAGAGCAAATATTGATTCGCTTTCCTTGACTTTGTGCCAGTCTAAAGTTAGAGACTAAAGCCATTAACCCTGCACTATCAAGGAATTCTACACTTTCCATATCAATTAAATATTCCTGATGAGGATGAGTGTTGAGGGTTTGTGTCAGGAGTTCTTGAAATTCACCTACATTAGCGGCGGTAATATAACCACTGGGCTTAAGAATTTTGCATAAAGATTCGGTCATGATAACTCCTTAATATCAAGTTATTTGGCTTATTTGTGGGTCGAACGACTCAGTAATCGGTAAAAAAATAGCAGTTTAGCAACAACAGGGATTTTAGAAGGCGCAAAAGCCCCGCTAATGGGCTGAGTTTAAAAACTTAATGTTTTCTTAAGGCTTGGGCTTGCCCAAGGACTTTCGCTTGTTTTGCCCAATAGCCTACAATAAACGTTAAGTTTCTGCAAGGGAATCCTAAGAAATCCTGACTTGTCTGTACCTGTTTAAATTTACTTAAATTTTTGTAAATGTCAAGCGCAAAAGGACTAAAGCCATTGTGACAACTTCCTACCTCATCCGTAATCTTGTTGAAAAAGCCCTCTATATTAAGCAATTGACCCCTGAAATTGAGAATGGAATTAATCGGGAGTTAACACGACTGGGCTATATTTCTGATGTAGATTATGAAGCATTGGAGTTGTTGATGTCAGAAATGGATGCAGGACGGATTAAATTAGTCTCCAAAACCTAATTTTTCAAAGATATATTCATAAAAACAGGATTATTGACAGGAATCCTCTGCCATTCTAGCTGAATGATGAGATGTCCTCCCGAATGACTTTTGTAAAACTCCTTGAAATTCAGCAGATGACTTTAGATTCAATTATCGTTAACGCCTCACAAATGCAGCAAATTGAAGAACGTCTCTTTGCTGCTGGAATGCCAGTGGCTGCTTTAATGGAAAAAGTTGCTAATTTATGCGCTCAATGGCTAGAAAATGCCTATTCTGTTCAGAAATATCCTCATGTTGGCTGTATCATAGGACCCGGCCACAATGGGGGAGATGGGTTAGTCATTGCTAGAGAATTACACCTCAAAGGCTATCAAGTTTCTGTCTATTGTCCCTTAGATAAATTAAAAGACTTAACCACACAACACGCTCAATATGCTAAAAATTTAGGGATTCCCTTCTATAAAAACATTCAATCCTTAGAAACTTGCCATTTAATCATTGATGGCTTATTTGGCTTTAATCTTACCCGCCCCTTAAAAGAAGAACTCGCAAAAGCAGTTAATCTTGTTAATTCATGGCAAATACCCACTGTTAGCATTGATATTCCTTCAGGACTGCACACAGATACAGGAGAAGTATTAGGAATCGCCATAAAAGCAACCCATAGTCTCTGTTTAGGGTTATGGAAAATGGCATATTTTCAAGATCAAGCCTTAAACTATTTAGGAAAAACAACAAGAATTGATTTTGGTATCCCTTACGGTGATGTAGCCGCTATTTTAGGTCACCCTGCCCCCATTCAACAAATTACGCCCACTATTGCCAAAGAAACCCTACCTTTATCCCGTCCCCTCCTCACCCATAAGTACAAACAAGGCCATTTACTCCTTATTTGTGGTTCTCGTCGTTATGCAGGTGGTGCTATCTTAACCGGGTTAGGCGCAAGATACAGTGGGGTAGGAATGCTTTCTATGGCTGTTCCTGAAACATTAAAACCCATTTTAGTCTCGCAGTTACCCGAAGCATTGATTATCGGCTGTCCTGAAACGGAAACAGGTGCGATCGCCCAATTACCTTTCCTCACTGCTGACTTTTCCCAGTACAATATGATAGCCTGTGGTCCCGGTTTAACCCTCGATGCAACAGAGATTTTTCAATCCATTTTAAATGTACCCTGTCCCTTAGTCTTAGATGCAGATGGGTTAAATTTATTGGTTCAATTACAAAAGCTAAACGATTTAAAAAAAAGAGATAACTATACTGTTTTAACCCCCCATTTAGGAGAATTTAAACGTTTATTCCCTAATATTGAAAATCCTCAACAAGATAGAATTCAGGCAGTACAACTGGCTGCCCAACAGAGTCAAGGGATTATTTTATTTAAGGGTGCAAGAACTGTAATTGCTTCTCCCCAAGAAACATGGCTGATTCCTGAAAGTACACCTGCTTTAGCCAGAGGGGGCAGTGGGGACGTTTTAACGGGCTTAATTGGCGGCCTACTGGCTCAATCCTCGGAAAACATAGCAAAAGTTGTTGGTACGGCTGCATGGTGTCACGCACAAGCGGGTATGAGGGCTGCTAAAGACCGTACCCAGATGGGGGTAGATGCCCATACCCTAACTACCTACCTATCAAGTATTTTCTAAAACTGGGGTGCTAGGATTCGAACCCAGGAATGGCGAGACCAAAACCCGCTGCCTTACCGCTTGGCGACACCCCAATATTCGTACCTAAATATGATAGCAGTTTTTAGGGAAAAAGTGTCAAGGAATTCTGAGATTTTTTTTCAGCTTACAGAAGAGAATTTTTAAAAGTAATCTTCCTCAAAAAAATTGCGCCAGCTTTAGGGAATAGATCCCTAACGGCTGGCGTAGAAGCGACTTATCTAGGCTTTTTATGGTTAAGGTCTTTATCTTTGCTGACCTCATTTCATCTTGATAGCTATTATTGCTCACCCTAAGCAAACTGTTCCATTTCTTAAGATTAATTTTATATTTAGACTTGCTAAAATTTATCTGGTTTTGTGAATTTATGTTGTGAATGGTTAAGAGATACCCCTAACTTTTCGGAAATCCAGACTTCTGCATTACGAATTGGATAAGTACGAACGGCTTTAGTAGAGTCAATCATCGGTTCAACAAGTATAGTGAACATTCCCATGCGATTTCCCGCTAAAATATCGGTAAATAGCCTATCTCCTACCATCGCTACCCTAGATACGGGTAAATTCATCCCATAAATCGCCTGACGCAGTTTGCGTCGTGAGGGTTTTCCCGCCCCAGAAAAGTAAGGTAAATTTAAAGAATCAGCAATTTTTCCGATACGATAGCCGCTAATATTGTTACTCACCAGCCAGATAGCTGCATGACTCCGAATTTGCTCAACCCATCTCTTTAATTCAGTGGTGACAGAGATTTCCTTAATCGGAACAAGGGTTTCATCTACGTCTAACACTAACCCTTGAAGGTGATAGTGGCGTAAGATGGCAGGGGTTAAATGAACAATGGTATCTCCTAAAACGAGATCAGGCTGTAGTAGCTTTGCCTTAGTCATAAAAAATTGGCAATGGGTAAAACATTAAGTGGTCATACTTTTACTATTTTATCCTTTCAGTGATCCGTTATTGGAAGAGTCTGTCGTCACTATTTCTTCTCTGTAACCAATTAGGGAGCATTCCATCTTGTTCAATGGTTTGTTTAATCGTTAAAGAGTTCTCTTGTTCCTTCAGGTTGTCATAAAAATTGTCTTATCTTAAGGTATCCTTTACATTCTTATAGTGATTTGTTATAGTATGGGCGTTTAATAACAATTGACAGGCATTATGAAATTTAATTCCTCTTGCATCTCAACTGCTCTTCTTACTACAGCCACTACTGTTACCCTTTCTTTTTTAGGGTCTAACGCTCAAGCTGCGTTATTAATTGGTAACATTGATAACGCAACATTCAACCAAGGAAATCAAATTAATGGTTCTGACAACGAATTTGTTTCCTTTACCACCCCTGATGATAATACCATTCGTGTTCTTGATGATATTACGGTGCAGTTTGGCAATGGTGGTTCTGGTACGAACAGTTTTGATGCGACCTTAATTTGGTATGATAACGATCTTCCCGCCAGTGGCGATCCAACAGGGGTAACTTCTACTATTAACGTTGGGACTCAAAGCGTTACAGTAACACCAGGAGAAGCAACCAATGAGGTTTTTAATCTTACCCAAACGATTACGTTACTCCCCAATACAACCTACGGTTTTCAGATTGATGGGGTAGCCGGATCCGGGTTAACTTGGTTATCTGAATTTACGGGTGACTTTGACAGTACTTATCAAAGTGAGGTTGGGGCTTCTTTTGTTCGTGCTTATCGAACCGTTAATAGTGGTAGCACTTGGACGGGTCAAACCAGTCAACGTATTTTTGAAGTTAATACATCTGATGTAGCAACTGTTCCTGAACCCAGTGGTGTTCTTGGCTTATTAGCTATTGGTTTCTTCGGTGGTTTATCTGTCTTGAAAAGACATAATTTTAATGGCTAGTCACCATTTTTAACTTTTAAAAAACTTTAACCTTTCAGGTTAAAGCAATAAATAATCAGTAACAGGTGTAGGGGTGAGTTTATTTAGTAAATTGATAATAAAAACATCAACTTTAATTAAAAATCAGCCCCTACTTATTACTTAACAGGACTGACTTTAGCGCGATACAGTAACTTATCATCTTGACGATAGCCAACATAACGAACTTCTACCAACTCTCCTGTTACAGCCGTTCCTTCCAATAATTGATGGCTAATGGGGTCGTAGGGAATTTTTTCGCCAACAATACCAATATTCTCCACTCCCCATCGCTTGAGTAATTCTACAACGGGTTTAACCAATACTAATAGTTTAACGGCTGATAATTTCGGGTTTTTCTGTGCGGCGGCGGCGGCAGTTGGCCATTGTAATAACCAAGATTCCAATACCTCCAAACTAGATTGTTGAAATTCCTGTTTCAAAGTTTCTTTTTGTTGTTCTAGTTGTTGTTGCAATCTTTCGTATTCTCCTTTTAGCTGTTCTAATTCTTCTATGCTTTTAGAAGGTGAAGGTTCGTTTGGTTGAGTAATCTCTGGGGAAGGGATAGACGGAAGATTAGGATAAAAGAGTGCTAGACACTTATCAACGGGAATTTTTAAAGCAGAGGACAGTTTAACCAGATTTTCTACCGTTAACTTGGGCATTAACCCCAACAAAAGACGATTAAGTTGCCATTGTGAAACCCCCGACTGTTTACTCAAGGCTTCAAAGGTCTCAATCTGGGCATACTCCATTAATTGTTGTAGGATTTGTTTATTGTGGGTGTAAGTTGCCAAAAGTTCGGGTTTCATAGTTTTTAGCCCAGATATTTCAAGGTATAAAGAACAAATTATCCGTTGCACACCAAAACTAAGGAGTCAGTCAAATCTAAGGAATTTGCTTTTCTATTGACATTATAGTTTAGCCGTTAAGATTGATAATTCGTCATAGTATTGATAGCTATTCAGGATACAAAAACATTCCTTTGATGCCTTCAGGATCAAGAACAAAGCCTAAACGTTGGTAAAACTCAACCACCTGTGGATCAGCAAAGAGGGTGACATTGCTAATATCATGACTTTTAAGTTTACGAATCATATATTTCATCAAAGCCTTGCCTAGTCCCTGTTTTTGGTACTTAGGATGAATAACCACATCCCAAATAGTCGCATTGAAGGCATGATCAGAAGTAGCACGAGCAAATCCCATTAAACGGCGACGAGTTCCTCGTACTTCCCACACAGAAACGACTAGAAAACTGTGTTCAATGGCCTTTTTAACTTTGCGTAGGGGACGACGGGCCCAACCCACCGCATCACATAATTCTTCAAGTTCGTAAAGATCGATATTACGATCAGTACTCAGCAAAATTCGGCTAGTTTCTGCGACAGTATTTGTCACGTCGATAAATTCTCCATCAAAAGCGGCTGATGACGGGCTAGTAGCTAATTCAGGGGTGTTAAACAATCGTTTCCAAAAAACCATGCTAGGGGACGCTTGGAGGCCTTCTTATTTATACTGGATCTAAGCAGCATTAATAATCTGCGCTTATGCGGACAAACGTAATCGGTAATTTTAATTACGCCTACCCCATTGTACCGATTAAATGGCTTCAAACAGGAAATCATCTTAAAATATGCCTACCCTTTCGATTTCGGGCGTTCCTCATCTTTATGAGTTCACTGTCCCCCCTAACCCCCCCACAAACCCTGTCCTTGTCTTTATTCATGGATGGTTACTGAGTCATCGCTATTGGCAACCGCTAATTGAGCAATTATCACCAGCATATTCCTGCTTAAGCTACGATTTGCGAGGTTTTGGTCAATCACAACCGATTACTTCCGATGAAGACCCCTATTCCTTGGCTGCTTATGCACAAGATTTAAAAGAGTTACTTCAGCAATTGGATATTGAACAAGCTTGGGTAATTGGCCATTCTTTGGGGGGAAGTATCGCCCTTTGGGGGGCAGATAGTTGTGAAGAAAGGGTAAAAGGAGTAATTGGGGTTAATATGGGGGGAGGAATTTATATAAAGGAGGAATTTGAGCGATTTCGTAAAGCAGGAGAACAAATTGTTAAGTTTCGCCCCCCTTGGCTACCTTATGTCCCTTTCTTGGATCTGTTATTTTCTCGAATGATGGTAGCCACCCCTATTCCTCGTCAATGGGGAAAACAACGGGTTAAAGACTTTGCGATCGCCGATCAACGGGCTGCATTAGGCTCATTATTGGATTCTACCACCGAATCTGAAGTTCATTCTCTCCCCCAATTAGTGAGTCGTCTTAAACAACCGGTCTATTTTTTCGCAGGACAAGAAGATATGGTAATGGAATTAAAGTATGTACGCTATTTGGCTAGTTTTCACTGGCTATTCGATTATCAAGGACTAAATATTTTTGAATTGCCTAATTGCGGTCATTTTGCCATGCTCGAACAAACCCATCTTTTAGCGGATAAAATTGATAACATAGTAAGCAAGCATGGCTAAACTATGCTAGAAGATAGGGTAGAATCACACCAAAATCATTTTAAGGAGTTATCCCAAAAGGAGTAGCTTATGTTAGATCGCAAGATCCATAAAATTATCGCAGAGGAGCGTATCGTAAGCATTTTCTTGCGGGATCAGCAACGTTGGCTAGATGAAGCTCGTATTATTGCTTTAGAGTTGGATCTCGTCACTATTCGCTACGAATGCGAAGAAGATGAGGAAATTAGTTTTTGGGAAGAAATGGTACGGTTAGAAAGTATCGGGGCGATTAGCTACAAAACTGCTTCTGTTTCCCGTTATAACACCGATCTTCTCATCGCTGATGACTGTCCTGATGCCGAACAAATTTATCCTCGCACTCCCGACAATAATCAAGATTGATTCAGATAATGGAAGCTTAAATATGATTCCGACAGGGTTAAATCATCCTGTAAATCCTTAAATCTTAAGATTTGTAGGTTGGGTTGAGGCATGAAACCCAACACTGATACAGTTATGAGGTTAAAGTGGATTGTTTTAACGACTGTTGGAGATAAGCTTTTACACCCTAAAGCCTTTGATAGAGAGATTTAGTAGAACATAGGTTTTATTAAAATCTTCTTTTTAAATTTTTAAGCCTTAATTTTTTGGAGATTGATTTAATCATGCTTGTTTTTGATAACATCTAAATGTTAACTGAATCAAAAACGATTAGTCAACCTGAATGAATTTTATTGATAAATTCTTCTGTACTAAAATGGTATTCATGCTCTCCATTCTATCAACGGAAAATTTACAGGTGGAATCATTGTGATAGTTGATGTTTGAATAGGAATACCATTTATTATGCCGAATCAATCATATTGTAAAGAAACATTACAATTATGCCGTCATGTTGGCATAACAGCTTGACAGCTAGAAAAAAACTCGCTAAAGTGTTGAGACATACCGGGGCAAACCACCATTAGCAATATGCAGGACAAGCAAAAGGTAACTCTATATCTCCCTCAAGGAATTCATCGGCAGCTAAAAATCCGCGCTGCGGTGGACGAAGAATCAATGTCAGCCCTTGTCGAAAGAGCCGTTGGTTTTTACCTCAAATACCCAGAGAAAATAGAGGAGATTGAAGCATCTGCCTATGGGAAAACCCACCAAGTTCATATCTGTCCAGAGTGCGAAGCCGCAATGGTGAACCGCAACGGAGAAATGGTTTCATTGAAACACCAGCCCAGTGTCATTACTGAGGAAATGCCCATAGACCTTCGGGAAACGGCAAAAGGAAAACAACCCTCATCTGAAGAAGAAGCACTGGTTACTTGTTAGCTGGTAAAAGGGACAAAATCCATCTCCAATCTACTAAGTCACTGTCTATTTAAACCTACAGGGTCGATGTCATGAAAGAAGAGCTAAGCATCTTAATACAAGCTCAATATCCTCTAATTTACCTGACCACATCTGAGGAAGAACGCTCTGAACAAGCGATCGCTAAGATTGCTCAACAGACAACTCAGCATCGGCAAGTCTTTGTCTGGACAATGACCCACGGTATGGTGGAGTACGGCCAACCTCGTCAAGCAACTCAACACAACACCATTGCCCCTGAGGCCGCAGTGGAATGGGTGGTGCGACGTAAAGAACCCGGTATATTTGTTTTTAAAGATTTACATCCTTTTATTACCTCTCCGGGGGTAACTCGCTGGCTCAGGGATGCGATCGCCAGTTTTAAGGGAACAGAAAAAATCATCATCTTAATGTCTCCGCTACAGGAAATCCCCATCGAACTAGAGAAAGACGTAGTAGTTTTGGATTTCCCTCTACCCGACTTAACGGAATTAGACCAAGTGTTGACCCATCAACTCAATCAAACGAGAAGTAAAAGAGTGAACACGACGGTTCGAGAAAAACTATTAAAATCCGCATTAGGACTAACAGAAGACGAAGCAGAAAAAGTCTATCGTAAAGCTTATGTGAAAGCGGGAAAACTCACTGAAGAAGAGGTTGAAATCGTTCTTTCCGAGAAAAAACAACTGATTCGTCGCAACGGAATCTTAGAATTTGTCGAGGAAGACGAAACCCTCAACGCAGTTGGCGGCTTAGAAGAACTGAAAAAGTGGCTGACTCAACGCTCCAATGCCTTTACTGAAAGAGCAAGGGAGTATGGACTCCCCCAACCCAAAGGAATGCTCATTTTAGGAGTCCCCGGCTGTGGAAAGTCTCTTATTGCCAAAACCACATCTAAGTTATGGGGCTTACCCTTACTAAGATTGGATATGGGTCGGGTGTATGATGGCTCAATGGTGGGACGTTCAGAGGCTAACCTTCGCAATGCTTTAAAAACGGCTGAATCTATTTCTCCTGCAATTCTCTTCATCGATGAACTAGATAAAGCCTTTGCTGGAGGAACTGGGTCTGCTGATTCTGACGGCGGTACATCTAGTCGGATTTTTGGTTCATTCCTAACATGGATGCAGGAAAAAACCTCCCCTGTATTCGTCATGGCCACTGCTAACCGTATTGAACGTCTTCCCGGTGAATTTCTGCGGAAAGGTCGGTTTGATGAAATTTTCTTTGTAGATTTGCCCACGCCAGAGGAGCGTGAAGCAATCTTTACAATTCACCTTAGCAAACGTCGCTCCGAAATAGATCGCTTCGACATCGGACAACTCGCTAAGGTCTCTGATGGATTTTCCGGGGCTGAAATTGAGCAAGCGTTGATTGCTGCTATGTATGAAGCCTTTGCTCAAGATCGAGAGTTCACGCAGCTGGATATTATCGCTGCAATTAAAGCAACTCTTCCCTTGTCTCGGACAATGACGGAACAGGTAACTGCCCTGAGAGATTGGGCAAGACAACGCGCTCGGCCTGCTTCCGCCTCCGTTGCTGAATATCAGCGATTGGAGTTCTAAACAAGCTTTCTCCTGCTCGCAACAGGAGGAAAGGCTAGTCATAGACTAGCAAATTCTAAAAAAACAATATCATTTTCCCATGATGATGTTGTTCTTGCACTAAAACTAAGTTGTTGTTGACTTCTGTTCTACTGGAGGAAATCTACCAATGTCTCACTTTAGCACTCTTCGTACCAAAATCACTGACGCTGAAATCTTACAAAATTCCCTCAAAGATCTCGGAATCAGTGTAAAAACTGAAGCTGATGTTCGTGGTTACAATGGCCAACGAGTTCGTGCTGACATCGTAGCTGTTTTAGATGGCGAATACGATCTCGGCTGGTCTCGCAATAGCGAAGGAAGCTTTGACCTCATTGCTGATCTTTGGGGCGTTGCGAAGAAGCACAATCAAACTGAATTGATCAATTCTATCAATCAAAAATATGCTGTGAACAAAACTTTAACAGAAGTTAAACAGCGTGGACTACAAAACGCTAATGTCAAGTTAGTGGTTCAAAGCTAAACAAAAGCATTAAAGCGCGTTCCCAAGCCTTGGGGTTGACCTTTTTGGTTAACCCTTTTTTTATTGTTTGATGTGATGAATTATACTTTGCTTAAGAAGATTTTAACTTTGTTCTTAATGTGTTTGATAATTGGCTTATTAGTCTTTGGACAATTACCAAGGGGAATGGCGGCTGATCCTCAAAGAGTGTTACGCTCAGAAATTAGAAGCTTAGAAAATCGTGTTCGTCGGTTAGAAGCAGAGGTTCGCCGTTTAAACGGAAGAACCAATAACACTGTTAATCATAATAATGTTAATCCTGATTCGTCTCTTTATAACCCTCGAATTGTGGAGGGTGAGTTAATTGGGAGGAGTGATCCTTTAATGGAACGATTTGCTACTTTAATTATTGAGCTAAAAGAGGATGTTCGTACTTTAGATCAACGGCTTTCTCAATTAGAAAACAAAGACTAATTGTAACTCAAATTCTTTTGGTGTGGGGCGGATAATGAAAATTTGCTGGATAAATTCTCGAAAATAAAAGCGTCGTTCTTCTTCAGAAAGACCTAACCAAAAATCTTTTACGGCCACGAGTTTTGTAATATTTGCTAAATTATCAGGGGGGAGTTGAGAGCGTTGTTCTTGAAGTTCTGCAATTTTAGCTTTTAGGTTATATATTCTCAGTTGGCTAGTTTCTTTGTCTAAAATTCCTTGCTGTTCAAGATGTTCAACGGTTTTTATGAGTTTTTTTTGTTCTGCGATCATATCTGTTATCTTATCTTTAAGATTATCAATATTGGGCAAGGTTATTTGACTTACTTTTTGAGGAAGTTCTAGACAAATGTTTTCAATCGTTTTTGTAAGAAAATTATCATAATTTATGCCTTTACATTTGGGAGTTAAGGGACAGTTCTGAGGACGTAAATAAACATATTCTTTTGGTTTTTTCTTTGTTGTCATACGGGTAATGGTCATTTTGGACTGACATTTCTGACAAATAACTAAACCAGCAAGAGAACGAGGTGCGCTGGCAGTTCGGGGTGGAAACTGGCGATTTTGGCGTAAGAGACGATCAATTTGAGCAGCTTCATCTTCTGACAAAAGGGGCAGATGGGTTTGCGGAATAATTGAACCCTTTTTATAACTCAAATTGCCTCGATAGACTGGATTTTCTAACCAGTTTTTACCTGTAGAAACTGCAATTTTTTTACCGTATTTTTTGCCAATAAACGTCACTGCACCTCGCAGTGAACCAAATAATAAAAAATGTTCAAAAAAGGCTTTAACTACGGGAGCAGTACTGCGGTCAATAATATACTTTCCCTGTCCTTTCCGATAGCCGTAGGGGGCTTTACCGGGGGGAGGGACAGCAATTAATCGATTACGGGCATGGCCTTTCTTTAGTGCTTTTTGTCTTTTTTTTGTGCTAATTTTTTGTAAAAGTGGAGTAAGCTGACATTTTAATTCTTGGGCTGAAAGAGTAGTAAATTGAGAAGAACTATAGTCTTCTTCAATAGCAATAACTTCGATCTTCAGAGATTCCAAAAAAGTTAAATGTTGCATAATTTCGACTAAGCTATCTCCCAATTCTTCTAAATGGCGAACAAGGAAATAATGGGGGGGGTATTGTTGTATATCTTTTATCAGTGCTTGCCATTGGTATCGTTGCCCTAAGTCTTGATAAATACGCCCAATTTCCCACCCCCAAATAGTTGGATCTGGGGGAGAATCTAACAGGGGATCATTGTAAGAATAGGCGATAATTCTTAACTCATTTTCCATGTTAAGCCGCATCCATTTTTAGAATTATAGTTTTTAGAAGATGAACAGCTTAGGGAGATGACTCATAAGGTTCGACAGAAAGGGGAATTCCTGATTCTGTGGCTTCTGTTTCGGGGGTTTTTGACGTTTCTAAGTCTCTTTTTCTGAGTGCCTCAACAGAAACAGGTAGCTCTCGAAGGGGAGGATTAGGGTCTAATTTTTGTACTGCTTCAACGGGCTGAGAAGGCATATCACGGGAAGAGTCTTTTGAATCTGGGGAAGATATGGTTTCCTTCGGTTTAGAGAGAATAGGCTCTTTAGGCTCTTTAGGGGAAGGCTCAATGGCTTTCGGTTGACTTAAGGATTTACTGGGCTTTAAGTCTTCTAAATTGCTTTTTTGGGGTAAAGAGAGGGGAAGGGTTGGTTTTTCTGAAGTGGGACAGCCTTGAGAAGCTAATCCTAAATAACATCTCATTTCTTCCCGTAAGACAGAGGCTGCAACGCCAGTTAAGGATACACACAAGGCGAGAAGGGTCAAAACGTTTTTCATTGTAACTCACTCCAAACACTATTTTCGACAAAGGGAATTAATTACCGATTTTGCCAGACTTTATCTTAGCATTTTTGTTAAACATCGATTGGGGGTAAGACGATAGCTAATAATTCTTCGCTTGTAAACTTCATAATTAATAATTATTTACTCAACTTACTGCTTAGGATGTCCATCACTTGGTCTAAAAAGCCAGTTTTCTGCTTGGATAGGCCTAAAGAGTTGAATAATTGTGCTTCTGAAATCTCACCGATTTGATGTCGTTCAAAGACAGCGATTACTTCAACTAAATCGACTACGGAAAAATTAAATCCATTTTGTACTGCGATCGCTTGAACTTCGTTACTTTTGTCTTCTTTAATTACTTTAATTTCTTGACTATCTAATTGGGCAACACTGCTAATATCTCCATCTCCTACCCCTAACAATTGCTTTAATTTCTGTTTTAAGGTGGTATCTTTTGCGGTAGCTTCCATAAATTCAATCACTTGCATTTTAGGCGAGTGTTTAACGGTGCTTTCTTCCAGTTCATCAAAGGAAATTAATATTCCATCAATTTTGTGATAAGTTTGTCCACGATAGATGTATTTTTGAATTTCTTGAGGAGCAAGGGTTATATTGTCTTCTGTGGGTAATCCGACGTTTTTATGAAAGTCTGCTTGGGACAATGTTCCTAAGCGCAGTCCTTCAAAAGCATTAATAACATCGACTAGATCCTGCTGAGAAAAAGTGAATCCTTGGCGATTAGCAAATTGGGTTAATTGTGCGCCTCTTTCTCCTTTTAAGGCTTCTGCTTCGCTTGGATCTAACTCAGTTGCCCTACTAATGTTGCCATCACCTACCCCAATGATTGTCTCTAATTCCTGTTGTAAGATTTCATTTTGATCGCTTTTTTCCATAAACTGCATAACAGCAATTTTAGGATTTATCTGTTGGAGTTTGTCTCGTGATTCACCCATCAGTTTTTTATAAGCATTTCCTTTAAATACTAATCGAACAACTTTTTGGGTGGAGAGAAAGGCTAACGCATCAGGAGGCACTCCTAACTCTTTAAAAAATTCTTGATCTGATATTTTTCCTTTGCGACGACGCTGAAAAATTTCGACAACATCGATTAAATCTTGTTTGGAAAATTCAAAATGATAGTGACGAGCCAGTTGAGAAACTTGATAGCCACTAATACTTTTTAAACTGGCTGCTTCGGCGGCATCTAAATCGATGGAACTACTAATATTTCCATCTCCAAGTCCAATAATTGTTTTTAATTGTTGCTGCAATTTTGGGTCTTGTGCGCTTTTGGACATAAATTGAACAACTTCTGCCCTATGATTAATCATCACTCTAGACGTTGGGGCTTGTTTGATGACTTTTTGATAAACTTGCCCTCTGTAAGTAATTTCAATAATTTGCGCTTCTAAAGACTCGGTTTCAACATCAGCCAGTTGTAAATAGTCAAATAATTCTAACTCAGTTATTTGCCCTAATTTGTTACGTTCAAAGGCTTGTATAACCGTAATTAGTTCTTGTGGTGAAAAGTTAAATGCTTTTGTTTGAGCGAGTTGAGTAATACTTAAGGCAGCCTCTCCTTTCAACTTGACAATTTCATTGTTATCTAGCTCAACTGCATCGCTGATATCGCCATCTCCTGTTCCTAATAATTGTCTTACCTGTTGTCGCAATGCCTTATCTAATTTGGTTTGGCGCATGAATTGAAAAACACTCTTTTTACTCATGATTAATTATGATCCGATAGTGTAGAACCTTGATTAATAGTTTACAGGTTCTAGCCTTGTTTTTATCCCCGACGCTATAAAATTTTGTGACAATTCTCTTCTTTTATTTCTGGTAATTTTCTGATTTAGTTATTGCGATCGCCCCAAAATGGCTAAAGTCATCTAAAATCTAGGAAAGCTTACGGCTGATATTGTTTACTGTTCACTGCTTCTATAGCAAAGAAAGGGTTGGTTAGGATGATGAGAAACCTACAAAGTCCTTATTCTATCAACAATTGCCAACTGTTTACTGTTTACTGTTCACTGCTTCTACCTGATACCGATGATTTCCCTTTATAACCTTAACCAAATGAGTCAAGATGAGTTTACAGAGACATTAGGGGCAATTTTTGAGGATACTCCTGATATTGCGTCAAAAGCTTGGTGTAAAAGACCGTTTCAAAGTCTAGAAGACTTGTATCAAGCTATGATAGCGATTGTTGAGCAAATGGCTCAGGCTGAACAATTAGCCTTGATCTGCGCTCATCCTGATTTGGGAAGTAAAGCAAGAATGGCTGACGCATCAGTGCAAGAACAAGCAGGGGTAGGGTTAAATCGCTTAACAGAAGCAGAATATAACCGTTTCCAAAGACTTAACCAAGCCTATAAACAGAAATTCGGATTTCCCTTTATCATAGCAGTTAAAAACCATACTAAGGCTACCATCTTAAATGCGTTTGAACTAAGATTGGAGAATACGGTTGAGGAAGAAAGACAGCAAGCCCTCAGAGAAATTAATACAATAGCTCTCTTTCGCTTGCAAGCTTTGAGCGATGGCTCATAGGCTAAGATACATTTAAACTGGGTCAAAAATAATCTTCTATCCTATTATTTTTCATATTTTCCCCGAATATTAACCTTATAACTTTATTTTGATAATTTTTATGATTAGTGGCAATTTAATTAGATCCAAGGAACAAAGTACCATTTATTCCTATCACAAGAGTAATTATCCATTTTTAGCAAAAAAGTCTGGAAATTGCCCTCCCTCTCAGGAACATCTCAAGAAGAAAATAGTTCAAACAAAAAAGAGAAATTTACAGTTAATTTCCTTATTATTAGGTATTGGGCGACAAACACCCATGGTGAATATTTACAGATTCCCATCTTTTCTAAAACAAACCTTTATTCGTTCGTTAATGGCGAGTCTCTTAGCAGTGATGGGAGTTGTCGGTGGAACAATTCCTGAATTTTCACGACATCCCCTTCAATTATCCTTTGGTTTTTCGGCCTATACCCAAGACTTTAATGAGGCGCAAATTGAAAAATATGCGAAGGCGGTTTTGGAAATTGAAACCCTACGTCAAACCGCCTATCAACAAATTCAAGAGATTATTGGACGCAACCCTCCTAATATTATTTGTAATAAGCCAAATTCTTTTAAAGAATTACCGAGAGATGCACAAAAAATAGCTGTTAATTATTGCAATAAGTCTAAGTCTATTGTGCAGAATAGTGGGTTAACGGTGCGTCAGTTTAACGATCTGACTAATCGAGTTCGTTCGGATCAAGCGTTAAAACGAAGGGTTCATAATGCGATGATTCGGATACAGCGACAACAACGTTGATAAGTTAAAGTTCTTTTAACATGAAAAAAGACTGGGGTTGAAACCCTAATCCTTGATATAAGGATAAGGCAGGTTTATTGTTGCCAAATACTTGTAGGCCAATTTGACGATCGCCTCGATTAATTGCCCATGTTTGCGCTTTTTCGAGTAAGGCTGTGGCAATTCCTTGACGACGATAGGCGGGTTTAACGTATAAAAGAAAGATGTGAGTATAGCGATCGCCGATTACTTGATCAATGGCGTTTCCAACCCATAGCCCAGCAATGGGTGAGGTTTCTGGGGAAGATTCTTGCATTCTCACCCACCAGAGGGGAGTTTTGGCTGAAAAATAGCGATCGACGGTGTTGGAGAGGTGGGAAAAGTCTGATTGTTGGGGGAAAAGTTCTTGATAGGCTAAATTTAGTAATTTGAAGAGTAAGGCTTTGTCGCTGGATGATCCTCTGCGTAAGCAATATATATCAGGAAGCATTGCTGGGAATTTTCATTTAAACATAGATTAATGATGAATTCTGAACGGTTATTAGTTATTTGGTTGATAACTAACGGTTTCTGTTGATTCAATGGGGGCAGGTGCAGCTAAATCGGATGGTAAAAAGATACGAACGCTGACAACGACTAAGGCGACTAAGAAGAGTAAGACAGCGAATAAAGGGGCAACATATTGACGAATAAAGGCCATAGGTCTTAGGGAAAGCTCTATTATTTGGATTAATGCTTTGTTAGGATAACATTTTAATAGCTCAGTTTTAAAGCATTCACTGGCACTTCATCCCATGATTCAACAGTTCGCAGTTGTGCTGTCCATCCGTCTGCTTTTTGCGCTTCACTAAGGTCATTTAACCATTGATTATGGCATTCTTTGGCGGCTTGTTCATTGTCTGTGGCAATACAAGAATATACGAGTCCACAGGGATCTATCTGTTCATTTACCCAAATTTTCATAATAAGTTGGTAAGTTAAATTTTAAAAATAGGAGTTCAGGGGTTTAGAAGTTCAGGGGTTCAGAAAAATAAATCTTCTTCTCTTCTCTTACCTTTAGCATTTTATTATAGCGGAGTAAGATATTCGCACTCCCATGTCTCAAATTTCCTAATTATTCCCCCACTTTTTAATTTTAGTTGACGGTTAAAATTCTCAACTATAAATTCAACTTCCGACTTCCTCGGTGCGCTTTCCGAACGGGACTAAGCGTCCCATCGGGTCGCACCGCTTCATACTTCCGACTTCTTTAAGGGGAGTTAGGGGGATCATGAGGAATCTTCTTTTTAAACTTCATACTTCCGACTTCATTCAAGGGCTGGTTTCTGTTGTGTCAGGAGGTTTAGGTGTCAATTGAATATCAAAGTTATTGATAACATATCCTCCGCTAAATAATAGAATGGCTATTCCTGTGCTAATTTGTACCCAACGGGTATTTAAGATAAGCGCAAGGGTGTTTTTATCGGTTGCGGTATCATCAGGGGGAATAGGATTAGTTGAGTTAAGGTTAGTTGTGATTTTATCCCCACCCACATTATCACCTGTACCAGAATTAGATTGGTTAATATTTTTATTTTCCATTTGGCTAGATTGAGAGTTATTAATATCATTGTAGATGATAAAATTAGTTCCTTCTTTGCTCAAGGTTTGTTGACGTTGACGACGCTGTGAGGAAGCTTCGTATCCATCGAGTAAGTCACTAACGTTTAATTCTTCGGGGTAGTTTTCGGGTAAATGAGTTTGTATTCCTTTCGCTTCGAGTTGCAATAAGTGGTTATAGGAAATAGGGATTTCAGAAATTTCTGGTTTAACGATGTATTCTCTAATATCAGGGACAAGGCCGGGTAAGCTTTTGTGTATCCTCTCAAAATGAGAGCGAATGATACTTAATAATTCTCTTCGGGTGGGTTCATTTCCTTTGATGGCGATAAACATGATTCTGTCTTCTTTGTCTGCTTTAATTCTGGCTTTATTTTCATTATTTTCTGTCCCATACTTTAAGATAACACCTGTACGCCAATAGGTTTTGTTAGAGATGTATTGATTTGCGTTAACAATAAAGCGAGAGATAATGCTATTGGGTAAAACAGGATAGTGATATTGAAAGTTAAGACAGTTATTCCATTCTCCTGTGTCGGGTTCTTGTTTGGGAATAATTTCGGGGATAAGATATTTATTGTCTTCTTCCATTGTGAAACAGAGTTCAAATTTTTTCATGATGTCCATGAGAAAGATATGTTTCTCTGAGGGATAGGAAGCGGGATCTAAAAGACGGTTTAATTCACTGTAGGGGAGTGCGCCATGATGGTCTAGAATTAAGGTGCGATCGTTGATAATTGTATAGACTGCTTGGGTTACCCATTCGGGGTTAAGAACGTTTTCGCTACTTAAACGGGGATCATCTTGGAAGTTTAAGACAACTCCTAAATGATGGAGTAAATAGATTAAGGTTTTTTGATCATCTGTTTCGGTAATTTCTTCTGCTTGACAGAGTTCAACATATTTACTATAAGGCATATAATCTAGCTTATCTTGTTTGCATTGTTCTAATTGCTGTTTGATATTAAACCATTTTAAGGGAAGTAAGTCATTAACATGATCTAGGGTTTCAATAGTTTTGATAATAGTTTGTTGAAGTTTTTCTATTCCGTCTCCTGTGTCACAAGAGGTATCGAGAAAGGTAATAATATTCTCATATTTTTGTTTTAATCCTTTAATGTCTAAGTCTAAGACTCCTTGATCAATTTTATTGCGAACAACAATAACAGGAGAGTTATCACTAAAGCTATCAATGATCTTTAACCAATATTCGATACGGTTTGCTTCTTCATCTGCTCTAGCGTTAAGGACTAGGATATAAATGCTACGCTTGGTTAAAAAGAATTGATGGGTTGCGTGCATTATTTCTTGTCCCCCAAAGTCCCAGACGTTAATTTTAATGGTATTTTCGTTAACGGATAATGGCCAAGGACGAATATTTATTCCTTCAGTTTTATTTTCTTTGGGGTTATAGGTTTGATCAAGTAAACGTTTAACTAAGGATGTTTTACCGACTCCTCCTTCTCCGACAAGGAGCATTTTTATTTCATGGAGGGGTTGTTTTGTTTCTGACAAATAATAGTTAATAATGGATTGTGGTTGTTTAGTTTTTTCTAAAATTTCAGGGGGAATGGGAAGTTTGTTATTACTGAGATCAAGATACTGAAGTCGAGAGAGTTGAGCAATTTCCGGGGGAAGTTTACTTAGTTTGTTATTGCCGAGATAAAGTGTTTGAAGTCGAGAGAGTTGAGCAATTTCCGGGGGAAGTTCACTCAGTTGTTTATTGCTGAGATCAAGACATATTGCACCTTTTTTTTCTGCTAGATTAATTTTTATAATAGCTTGATAATAACTAATTCGTGAATCTGAAAAGTGGTTATGGTTACTGCTGAGATCAAGTTGTTGAAGTTGAGAGAGTTGAGCAAATTCTTGGGGAAGTTTTCTCAGTTGGTTATTACTGAGATAAAGTCCTTGAAGTTGAGAGAGTTGAGCAATTTCTTGGGGAAGTTCACTCAGTTGGTTATTGCTGAGATCAAGTTGTTGAAGTTGAGAGAGTTGAGCAATTTCTGGGGGAAGTTCACTCAGTTGGTTATTACTGAGATCAAGTTGTTGAAGTTGAGAGAGTTGAGCAATTTCTGGGGGAAGTTCACTCAGTTTGCTATTGCTGAGATAAAGTCTTTGAAGTTGAGAGAGTTGAGCAATTTCTGGGGAAAGTTCACTCAGTTGGTTATTACTGAGATCAAGTTGTTGAAGTTGAGAGAGTTGAGCAATTTCTGGGGGAAGTTCACTCAGTTTGCTATTGCTGAGATTAAGTTGTTGAAGTTGAGAGAGTTGAGCAAATATTGGGGGAAGTTCACTCAGTTGGTTATTACTGAGATAAAGTCCTTGAAGTTGAGGGAGTTGAGCAATTTCTGGAGGGAGTTTACTCAGTTGATTATTGCTGAGATCAAGTTGTTGAAGTTGAGAGAGTTGAGCAAATATTGGGGGAAGTTCACTCAGTTGGTTATTACTGAGATCAAGTTGTTGAAGTTGAGAGAGTTGAGCAATTTCTTGGGGAAGTTCACTCAGTTGGTTATTACTGAGATCAAGATATGTTACACCTTCTGTTTTTGCTCGATGAATTTTTATAATAGCTTGATAATAACTAATTTGTGAATCTGAAAAGTGGTTATTGCTGAGATCGAGTGTTTGAAGTTGAGAGAGTTGAGCAATTTCTGGGGGAAGTTCACTCAGTTGGTTATTACTGAGATCAAGTTGTTGAAGTTGAGAGAGTTGAGCAATTTCTGGGGAAAGTTTACTCAGTTGATTATTGCTGAGATCAAGTTGTTGAAGTTGAGAGAGTTGAGCAATTTCTGGAGGGAGTTTACTCAGTTGATTATTGCTGAGATCAAGTTGTTGAAGTTGAGGGAGTTGAGCAATTTCTGGAGGGAGTTTACTCAGTTGATTATTGCTGAGATCAAGTTTTGTTACACCTTCTCTTTTTGCTTGTTCAATGTGTTGTAATAATTCTTCGTTAGTCATCTTATTGTCTGAATCAGGATTTACAGGATTTAAGGATTTTCAGGATTGTTTTTATGATAGGGAATAAATGAGTAACCAAGCAGTTATCTTTAGATAACGTTGTTAGATTAGCCTTGAACTTGAGTTCAAGGTGGGTTAAATTATCTCAGTATATCCCTTATTGTCTGAATCAGGATTTATAGGATTTAAGGATTTACAGGATTGTTTTTATGATAGGTGATGAATGATGACAGCAAGCAAGATGCTCGCATTCCTAACGTTATTGGTATGGTATATTGTAGTGAGAGCATCCTGCTCTCTAATCTTAAAGTAGAGAGTTATCTTTAGATAACGTTGTTATGGTTATTCCTTGAACTTGAGTTCAAGGTGGGTTGGATTATCATAGCAGATAGCTTATTGTCTGAATCACCGATTATTGGGATTTAAGGATTGACAAGATGGTTTTTATTATAGATGGTAAGCTACCGAAATTACTCTAACTGGTTTAAAATGTCTCTGACTTGACTATCAAGATGGGGAATTTCTTTAATAACAGCATCCCAAACAATACCATAGTCAACCCCAAAATAATCATGAATTAGCTTGTCTCGCATTCCTGCTATTTTTCGCCATTTAATCTTAGGGTAATTGACTTGAAACTCACTCGGTAAATGTTTAACTGCTTCACCAATGATCTCTAAACTTCTAACAAATGCTCTTTTTAAAGTTTCATTTTCTCTAAAACTTTCCTTATTCAATCCTTGAGATGTTTGAATCAAATAATTAGTCTCATCAAGAATATGATGGAGATAGTCAGTCACTGAAAAAGACATATTCTACCTCCTTTAAGATTTTATGACCCAGATAAGGACTTAAAGAGTCAGGGGTTACTAAGTCTATCTTTCTTTCTAATAAATCTTCTAAAAATAAAGACAATCCCATAAAATTATCAAAGGTTTTTAAATTAGGGTCAAACATCACTAAAATATCAACATCACTATGATCACTCACTTGATCTCTTACAAATGAACCAAAGATCCCAAAGCGACGGACTCCAAATGCTTTTAATTGATGATGCGATTGCTGTAATAAATCAATTAATTCTTGTCTAGTTTTGATTTTCATAGAAAGATTTTCACCAATTTAAGGATTTTCAGGATTGTTTTAAAGATCATTTGCAAGAAAATAATCTAAAAGTAATAACCGTAAATAATCAAGTTTCTGAAGATAACTTTTTAATAGGGGATATTGATCTTCAGTACAGCTTATCGCCAATTTCCCACTAAAACAAAGGGAGACCAATAAAATGGATGACTGTACCACTGATCATCTATTAATTCTACCTGAGCGAGTTGTAAAGCTTCCGCTTTATAGGGCTGTTTATTGGGATCTGATAAGTTTTTATAGAATTTTTGCATAAAATAAGCCGTTCCTTGGTCATTAACTGACCATAGCGTGGCTAAAGTGCTACTTGCACCCGATCGCACTGCCACACCCGCTAACCCTAATGCGGCTCTTTGATCCCCTGTAGCGGTTTCACAAGCACTAAGGACGAGTAATTCAATGGTTTGATCCCGTTGAAGGCGACTGAGTTCTAATAAATTGCCTAATTGTTGAATATTCAGTATATTTTGCCAAATTAAAATATAAGTTTCTTCAAAATTAGAACTAAACAGGCCGTGAGTCGCTAAATGAACGATCGGTAAAGTAGTATGACGAAAGGCCGTCTCTAAATTGGGGAAGTTAAGATCCTCATTTTTAAGAATAATACTCTGATCACTGATTAATGGCTCAATGTTATTAATTTCTATCCCAACATAGGGAAGGGGAGATGTTCCTAAGTTTTCCTCTGTAATTCCCCCTAATAAAAGCGATGGGGGTTGCAGGGAGGTTTGATCGTTAGGAAATAGACTTAAGCTAGGGGTAAGGGAAACTCGATACTTTTCGATGAGATAATGACGATTAATAGTGTCTGATACTAAAGCAGCCAGAGGAATATTGCGAAATCTACCATCAGGAACAAAGACAAGGGTTTTAATTCCATTTTTTTCTAAAATGTCCTCTGCGGGTTTCATTAACCAATTGTATAATTTTGCACCTGATGTTAAAAAGTCCCAACGACTACGAATAACCACGGTATAACGGAATTCATCTAAAGTTTGCTTTAATTCTTGTTCAGATACTTTGGTTTCGTAATAGTATAAGGGTTGTTCGGGTAAATTAAGAATAACCCCAAGGCGATCGCTTAAAATAATGGGGTATAAAATAGCGGTATTGTTATCAAGATTTGGCTCTAAATTAATTTCTTGGGCATCTTCTAGGCAATTATCCCGAAAAAAGTTATTTAAGGTAGCAATCTGTAAGGATTCCATTACCTGACGTGCTTCTATCAGTTCTTCCTGACTGGGTTTCCCCTGTGTATTGGGTTGCAATAGTAAGCTAACTGCTTCGCGATATAATCTTTCTCCTGTCTCCTGAAAGGAAAATTGTGCTTCTCGATTGGCTGCAATTTCCCCGCTTATTTGGCGATGGGTAGTAATTGCTCGACGATAAGCTTTAATTGCTGCATCTCGCTTTTGTTGTTGCTTAAAAATGCGTCCTAACTGCCAATTCCACAAATAAGTCATTTCAGGTGCATTAAGCGACTCAGCTATTACCAACGCTTGACGGGTTAAATCTGTTGCTATTATCCATTGTTGCTGTTTCTCTCTTATATTTCCCAATAAACCAAGTCCATAAGCAATAGAACGCTGATTATCTAAGCTTTTAGCTTGAGTCAACGTCTTGTTCATTAAGGTGGCCATTGCTTCCCAACTAGGTAAGTTATTACTATTAATATCTAAGGATTTTAAGCGAATTAATTGGGAAATATAGTTAAAAGTCGTTTCAAGCTGACTCTGACTCGGAGGAAGACGAGTTAACTGTGATTCAATTTGAGGAATCATTGCGATCGCTGTTTCTATTTGAGGTGGGTTTTCGCTTAACCAAAGATTTAATTGTAATAATTCTGCTTCTAGTTGAACAAACGGGGTATATTCTTCATTTAACGTCTTTTGATAGGCTTCTGCTGCTATTTCTTCTTCTCCTTGAAGTTGTAACGTTTTCCCCACACTCAACCATAGTTGACTTTGCATAGAAGCAGAGGTAACAAAGGGTTGAATTGAGGCAATAATCGTTAAAGATTGGTTAAACTTACCAAGTTTTCTCAATATATCCGCTAAAGTTGACCAACCTTCCAACTCAGATCCCCCTAAAGGAAATGCTATTTTCTCTAACTGTCTATCAAGGGTTTGTAAAGTTAAGTTATCACAATCTTCTTCGTCAAAATCAAGTGCTTTTAGAAGTTTTTGACAAGAAAAGCGGAATTTTCCTTGAGATTTAAGTGCCTTCGCTTGATTAATTTGACTGATTAAAATCCCCTGTTCGTCTTGTCCTTTATTATATAAATTTTCCGCTTCTTGCCAATATCTTAGTGCATTTTCCCCTTTTCCCTTCATTAAGGCAATATTACCCCAATTATTATAAAATTGTGCCATGGTTTGGGGATCGCTCACTTGGGTAAAAAGAGAAGACGCATCAGCGATCGCTTGTTCGACCAAACCCCAGTTTCCCAATTTTCCATAAACCAAAGCTAATTTACCCAAAATACGCACTTGATCCGTGGAATTTTGCCTTGCTTCGTAGCTTTCTAGGGCTTCACTCCATTGGGTAACAGCCGTTGACCATTCACCTTGACCATAAGCGATTTCTCCTAATTTTTCAAGCTGATAAGGAGTTTGAGTCGGTTGAGCAGAAACATAGGTTTTCCAACCACCCAGATCCCATATCAACAACAAACCCAAGAGCATAAGGGTCAAAAAACGACGTTTCATAAGAAAGGAAAACAACCAGTAGAGCATTCACCTGTTAAAGTTAACACTCTTTTCACAGTTTTTGAGAGGACTTAAACTTTATGATAGGGTTAGAAACTCATAGAGAACTAACCGATCGATCCAAAGATTAATGGACTGTAGAAATGAAACACACACTCTCCGTTTTAGTTGAAGATGAAGCTGGCGTTTTAACACGCATTGCTGGCTTATTTGCCCGTCGAGGCTACAATATTGAAAGTTTAGCCGTAGGTTCTGCCGAACAATCTGGAATTTCTCGCATTACGATGGTTGTCCCCGGTGATGATTCTACCGTTGAACAACTAACCAAGCAACTCTATAAACTAATTAATGTACTCAAGGTGCAAAATATTACCCAAACCCCTTGTGTAGAACGGGAATTGATGTTAATCAAAGTTAATGTGAATGCGGGTAACCGTCATGAAGTGGTAGAAATTGCACAGGTTTTTCGCGCCCGAATTGTTGATATGTCAGACGAAACCGCTACCGTAGAAGTCGTTGGAGATCCGGGGAAAATGGTGGCTATTTTGCAAATGTTAACCAAATTCGGTTTAAAAGAAGTAGTTCGCACGGGAAAAATTGCCCTACCTCGTGAATCTAAAGTTAACACCGAATCGCTTAAACAGGCCTTAGAAGCTAGAGTATCGTAATGACAACGATTGAGGAGAATATTCTCGTTGTTGATGATAAGCCGGATAATTTGCGGCTACTCTCTGCCATTTTATCCGATTACGGCTACACAGTCCGCAAATCCCTCAGTGGTAAAATGGCACTGAATACGATTCATCAAGCGACCCCTGATTTAATCTTACTAGATATTAATATGCCCGATTTAAACGGGTATCAGGTGTGTGAAATTTTAAAAACAGATGAAGAAACCCAAGACATTCCCATTATTTTTATTAGTGCATTAGACGATGTGTTAGATAAAGTAAAAGCTTTTAAAACAGGCGGCGTTGATTATATTACCAAACCCTTTCAAGGTGAAGAAGTGATTGCTCGTATCGAAAATCAATTAACGATTCAACGTCAAAAAAAACAACTCAAAGCAGAGATTGAAAGTAGAAAAAAGGCAGAAGAATCCTTACAAATTTATCTCCACGCCGTTTCCCATGATTTGCGAAATCCCGTTTTAGGACTGTCAATGGTGTTAAATAATTTGCTCAAAAAAGGATCTTCAACCTCCGAAGTGAAAGTCACTATATCGGTGTTAGAAAGAATGGTAGAAAGCTGTGATCGCCAACTCAATCTAATTAACTCTTTAGTTGAAACTCAACAATTTGAAATGGGTGGCATTACTTTAGAGCATCAGCCTTTAAACCTAGTTGATTTTCTTAACACATTTCTTAAAGATTGGCAACCTTTTTTCAAAAAAAATAAAACCCAAATCATCACCCAATTTTCCGATCAACTCCCTTATGTTTTAGCAGACAAATATCAACTGATGCGAGTGTTAGAAAATCTCGTTACTAATGCGATTAAGCACAATGAGCCTCAACTTACCCTAACATTTCAACTCGAATGTCTCAATGAGTCTCAAGTCTGTTGTCATATTTGCGATAATGGTCAAGGCATTGATCCTAACTTTTGTCAAACCCTCTTTAATCGTTACCAAAGAGGAAAAGAAGCTCGTAAAATCTTGGGGTTAGGATTAGGATTATATCTTTGTCGCTTAATTATTGAGGCTCACCACGGGCAAATTGGGGTAAACTCCCAGTTAGATGAAGGGACAACGTTCTGGTTTACCTTAAATGCAGTTTCGCCAACGACTTAAGAAAATTATTGGTCAGGTGTCGGGTTTCAGGTTTCGGGTTTCAGGTTTCATTGATTTTTATTGTCGGATAAAAATTCTCCTTTTTCCCCACTCCTTTCTCTACCAAAACTGGGTTTTATCAGTCGGACTTGGTATCAAGTATCGGGTGTACTGAACATTGTCCATGGATTTTACTGTAGTAATCTAAAATTGACTGAATTTGGTCTTGTTGCGTCTCAGTCAATGGTTTAGACGTAGTAAGAATTAATGCTTTAATCTGACTCTGAGCATAGTCAAAAGAGGGGGCATCCTGTGGTAGTAATTCCACCATAACCCCCTCAATCTGTTGTAAATGGGCTGCTATTTCTCGATAAACCGCTAAAGGGAGATAAGGATAGGTAATTTGTTGTTGTGTTTGAGGAGTGTCGATTGTCACGAAAATTTACCCTAATTGATGCAATTGATGCTTAATGTTACTAACCTTCTGAGGTTTCCGCCGAATCAGAAGATCCACCCACCATTCTAGTCACTTGTTGGCCGTATTGTTCTAGGATAACAAATCCATCCCGACCACTCACATTAATGGATTTAACAGTTACTCGCCCACCTGCGATGGTCGCACCCTGTCTGACATGACGAATACCGGGATCTCCGGGGGCGGTCAAAATGGCAACAGGTGTTCCGCCTAACTGCAATATCCCAGAAACCATAACGGCTTCCGCTTCTTCAGGAACAGGGATAGGAGGAGGAACATCAGGGACGGGGACAAAGTTGGGAGGATTAGGTACAGTGGGATTTGCCGGATCATTAGGCTCATTTGAACTAACCACCCCATCATCTTGGGGAGCATCGTCTTCTAGTTCAACTTCTGGCTCTATGGGTTCGGGTCTTTCCACCTCTACCTTAGCGGGAAAAGGCGCATAGGGATCGGATCTGCCTGCGGTTATCTCCTGTCGTCGTTGCTGAACAGTGGTGGGT
Source organism: Microcystaceae cyanobacterium (assembly GCA_051439375.1). GTDB lineage: Bacteria > Cyanobacteriota > Cyanobacteriia > Cyanobacteriales > Microcystaceae > JBGTGT01. Next base: position 18,810 of record JBFRWB010000015.1, on the reverse strand, counting down.
GGAATCAGGGTTGCCACACTGCCTGTAGAGGGTTTGGGGGCAAAGGGTTGAGCAGGAGGAGTCCCTTGATTATCGGTTTGGGAGTCAGCCGAGGGGCTGTCTTCAGCATTATCAGAGGCAGTTTCCTCGTTCTTTGGTTGTTCGTCATTGGTCGCTTGTTCTTCTTCCCGATTACAACTAGCAGCCAACAGGGAGAGAAGCAAAACCAACATCACAGAGGTAAGCTTTTGAGTCATTGGATTAGATATTGGATAATTGTGAACAAAGAACAGTTAATTTATTTTATGATTATAACTCTCGTAAATTGGTACAGGTTATCAGGGTTTTCGTTTTTCAATCTTCAATTTTGCATTAAGATGAGTAGAGTGAGAGATAATCCTAATAGCAATGGCCGCCTCAAATTTAGAAACAATCTCCCTGAGATTCGCGGGAAGTTGAGGCAGGGGCTGGGTAAATTAAGTCAATACTGACAGCAATTAATGGCTCTCATCATCGAATTCAGAGTAAATCACTAATTAATGGAGATTAACGAGGTTAGCGACCTTTTTTCCCTATTCGCCAGCACCAATGCTGAAGTAATTGAATGGTTACTATCAGTTGTTGAAATTGAAAATCATGCACCTAAAAGTGTGATTGTTCGGGAGGAAGACTGGGGAAAATCGGTGTATTTTGTGGCTTCTGGCTGGGTTAAATTGACCTCTGAAGGAGGAGAGCAGGAAATAACCCTTGATATTCGCAGCGAAGGCGATTATTTTGGTGAAATTGCTGTTTTAGATGAACCCCTCAAATGGACAGAAGCGATCGCACTTTCGGAGGTTTCTTTATTGAGAATATCGGCTCAACGTTTTTTACAAATGTTGTTTAAAGATCCCCAACTCCAGCATAAAATGTTGCAACTCACCATTCAGCGTGTACGCCACTGCTATCGTTTATTTCAAGTCTCCTATCAACTTCCAAAACTGAAATTAGTTAAAGTATTAGTAACCTTAGCTGAGAAATATGGGAAACAAACGGAACGAGGAGTAGAAATTTTTCAACTTTCATCTCCTGATTTAGCAAGTTTGGCACAAATCAATCATCAAGAAGGCCAAGAAATTCTCTTAAAATTGCAGGGGAAAGGATGGATTGAAATGGATTCGGCTAAACAAATCTTAGCAATTCCTAACCTTAAAAATCTACATCATTTAGTTAAACAAATTTAATTCTGATTAAAATGACTGAAGCAACTGCTATTAAACCAACTTTAACCCGAAAAACACGCCCCGAAATTCACTATCAAGTGTCTATGCCCGATCCTACCTTTCATTTGTTTGAGGTACGGTTAACGGTTAAACATTGGCAAAATGATACCTTAAACCTAAAGATGCCTGTATGGACACCGGGATCTTATTTAATCAGAGAATATAGTAAAAATTTACAAGAATTTACCCCACAAAATGAGAAAACTAAAGAGAAGTTAGCCTTTAAAAAAATTAGCAAAAATCATTGGGAAATTCAAACAAATAATGTCACAGAAATCACTGTTTTTTACCGAATATATGCAAACGAATTAACCGTCAGAACGAACCATTTAGATCAAACTCACGGTTATTTTAATGGCGCAGCTTTATTCTTTTATATCCCAACCTTAGAAAAAGAAATCATTACGGTTCAAATTCTTCCCCCTGAAAATTGGCAAGTTGCCACGCCTTTACCCTGTCTTTCTCAAGAAAAATCTATTTATCAAGCGGATGATTTTGATACCTTAGTTGATAGTCCCTTTGAAATTGGAATTCATCAACGCTACGAATTTGAAGTAGAAAATAAACCTCATCAATGGGTAATTTGGGGAGAAGGAAACTTTAATACTCAGCAACTCATTGAGGATACGAAAAAAATAATTGAAGTAGAATCTAAACTATATAATGGGCTTCCTTATGAGGATTATTTATTCCTGCTTCATGTCTCAGGAAGCGGCTACGGTGGGTTAGAACATAAAACTTCTTGTACCTTAAATTATCCCCGTTTAGGTTTTCGAGACACAGATAAATATAACCGTTTTATGCAGCTAGTTGCCCATGAATTCTTTCACCTTTGGAATATTAAGCGAATTCGTCCTAAAGCCTTAGAAACCTTTGACTATGATCAAGAAAATTATACCCCGTCTCTTTGGTTTGCAGAAGGCGCAACCAGTTATTACGATATCTTAATTCCTTTACGGGCTGGTATTTACGACTCTCAGAAATTCTTAGAAAATATCAGTAAAGATATAACCCGTTTCTTGCAAATTCCGGGGCGTTTGGTACAACCCTTAAGCGAATCGAGTTTTGATGCGTGGATCAAATTATATCGACGAAATGCCAATAGTGATAACTCTCAAATTTCCTATTACTTAAAAGGAGAACTGGTTTGTTTATTATTAGATTTATTAATGCGATCGCAATCTAATCACCAACGAACGTTAGATGATGTAATGCGGTTAATGTGGGAAAGGTTTGGTAAAGAAGAAATTGGCTACACTCCCCAACAATTGCAGCAGATATTTGAAGAAGTTGCCCAAACCGATTTAACTGACTTTTTTGACACCTATCTCCACGGAACACAAGAACTGCCCTTTAATGATTATTTTGAACCCTTTGGACTAGAATTAAAACCGATCAACGAAACAGAAACCTTCCCTCATCTGGGAATAAAAGTTAAAGGAGAAAATAGTAAAGAAATCATTAAATTTGTAGAAATAAAATCACCTGCTGCGATCGCAGGAATAGACGCAGAGGATGAATTGCTGGCTATTGATGGAATTCGCGTTAGTGCCGATCAACTCAACGAAAGGCTCAAAGATTATCAAGCAGGTGATATGATCCAAATAACGGTGTTTCATCAAGATGAATTGCGAACCTTATCGGTTCAGTTAGCCCCACCTCAACCCAGTCGTTACGAAGTGGTTGCCATCGCTGATCCCTCTGAGCGTCAACAGCAAAACTTGACAAAATGGTTAAAGTCTGACTTGTAAATAACACCTATCCTAAATTGTTGAAAACCAATGCACACCTTCCTTCCTTTTGCCTATTTTCAGAATCAATTTGTTCCCTTTGCAGATGCTAACGTCTCTATCGCCACTCATGCACTACATTACGGAACGGCTGCCTTTGGTGGGATGAGAGGAATTCCTAATCCCCAAAATTCACAGCAGATATTATTGTTTCGTTTAGACCGCCATTGTCGTCGCCTTAGCCAAAGTGCTAAGTTTTTACATTATGATATTGCGGCTGATAAAATCCAACAAGTTATTATCGATTTTGTCAAAAAAAATCAACCCAATCAATCTTTTTATATCCGACCATTAGTCTATAGTTCGGGCTTAGGAATTGCCCCTCGTCTTCATAATATCGAGAAAGATTTCTTTGTCTATGGGTTAGAGATGGGAGACTATTTATCTCCTGATGGAATTACTTGTCGCATTAGTTCTTGGTATCGCCAAGAAGACCGTAGTTTTCCCCTCAGAGGTAAAATCAGTGCAGCCTATATTACCTCCGCTTTAGCTAAAACCGAAGCAGTAGAATCGGGATTTGATGAAGCCATTTTGATGAATTCCCAAGGAAAAGTCTGCGAAGCAACGGGAATGAATATTTTTATTGTTCGCAATGGTCAACTGATTACCCCCGGATTTGAACAGGATATCTTAGAAGGAATTACCAGAGATAGTGTGTTAACCATTGCTAAAGACTTAGGCTTCCCCGTGTTTCAAAGACCGATTGATAAATCAGAATTATTTATCGCCGATGAAGTCTTTTTATGTGGAACGGCCGCTAAAATTGCCCCCATCAAACAGATTGAAAACTTTAAGTTTTCAGAAGACCGACCCATCACCCAAAATTTACAACAAAAATTAACTGCTATTACCAATAATCAAGACAATCAGTATAAAGATTGGGTAACAGTTGTTCCTTTAACTGAATCTAGCAGTGGGTAAGTTTTATTATGTCTGAGGATACTTTTTTCCCTGCTGAAGAAATTGTCGAATTTAAGGATATTGCATGGGATGATTACCTGAAGTTTCTTGAAAAGTTACGTCCCTATAATTTGCGCTTCACTTATCATCGGGGTTGCTTAGAAATTATGTCCCTATTTCCCGAACATGAACTATATAAAAGGTTGTTAGGCCGTTTAGTAGAAACCCTAGCAGAAGGGTTAGATATGAAGATTTATCCCTTGGGGTCAACTTTATTCCATCATCCCCAAGCTGCTTATGCAGTTACCCCTGATGATTCTTTTTACTTTCGCCATCGTCCCCAAATTAATGGTAACAAAGAGATTGATTTAAGGGTTAATCCACCACCCGATTTAGTTATTGAAGTCGATTTAGCTAACCGTTCAGGTTATCATTTACCTGTTTATACTGATTTGAAAATTCCCGAAATTTGGTTATTTAATGGTAAAACTTTGACCATTTATTTACCGACTGAGCAAGCTTATCTCCCTAGCGATCGCAGTAGAATCTTTCCTCAATTTCCCATTCGCAACATCGCTGCTTTATTACGCACAGCCCATCAGACAGATTATCATAAATTGCTTTATGAAATGCGTTGTTGGGTTCAAGATTATCTGTAAGCTAAGTAATATTGGCAACCCCTTTCTCTTCATCCTTAAAAATGTCTCAACTGCAAACTCATATTGCTCTCGAAGCGCAACAAACAGGTGATCGTCTTGATCGGTGGTTAGGGCAACAAGTGCCTGATTTATCCCGTTCTCGTCTGCAAAAACTAATTGAAGAGGGATATTTAAGGCTTAATGGGGAAATTTGCCAGAGTAAAAAAATCAAGCTATCTTCAGGCGATCGCATTGATTTAACCATTCCCACCCCCACCCCCCTAGACTTACAACCAGAAAATATTCCATTAGATATTCTCTATGAAGATGAATTCTTAATTATTATCAATAAACCAGCCAATTTAGTGGTTCATCCCGCCCCTGGCCACCTATCATCCACATTAGTCCATGCTTTACTCTTTCATTGTCAAGATTTAGCAGGAATTGGAGGCAAAGAGCGTCCGGGGATTGTGCATCGGTTGGATAAAGATACCACAGGGGCGATGGTAGTGGCTAAAACAGATTTTGTCCATCAACACCTACAGGGGCAATTAAAGGAGAAAACGGCATATCGGGAGTATTGGGGGGTGGTTATAGGGTCGCCACGGGGAGATGAAGGAGTAATTCAGCAACCCATTGGTCGTCATCCAGTAGATCGTAAGAAAATGGCGGTTATTGACCTCGAAAAAGGGGGACGAGAAGCGACGACTCATTGGCAGGTATTGGAAAGATTGGGCAATTATACGTTAATGGAATTTCGCCTTAAAACGGGAAGAACTCACCAAATTCGGGTACATAGTCGTTATCTAGGTTTTCCTATTGTTAATGATCCCCTTTACGGTTCAAATCATTCGGTAGGGGTCAATTTAACGGGACAAGTCCTTCATGCTCGTAAATTAAGCTTAATTCATCCGATTTCGGGTAAAAATTGCCAAGCGATCGCCCCTTTACCCCATGAATTTACTAAATTGTTAACAGTATTGAGAGAAAAGTTTAGGAGGTGATAAGCTGTTCATCATCTCACTATTAACTGCTTTTATTATGAGAATGGCCAAAATAAATTAACGATAAAGGTTAATATAGTCACAGTTATAACGGCGATTAACAACCGTTGAGGACGGCTAGATCCCTGATAGAAATTCGACCGCTTCAATATTGAGAGACATAAGGAAATGAGTATCCCAATAACTAAGGCATGAAGTAGTTTCAATAGGGTAGGATTCACCTGTTTGTCCTCTCTTTCGGTAAACAACGATTATTTTACCTGAATTTTAAAATTGGATTTGATCTCCGAAATTAATTGGATAGGACAAGGTAGGTTAAAATAAAAGTTAAATGCTTGTGGGATATAGCTTTTAGCAAAACTCCCCTACCAATTTTGTCGAATTATTTTTGTCCAACTATTTACTATGAGTTCTGAGTTTGTTCGCAATCTTTATAATACCTATCCCTTTCCCCCTGAACCCCTCTTGGATGAACCGCCACCGGGATACAATTGGCGATGGAATTGGATCGCAGCTTATAATTTTTGTTTGGCAACCCCTCCTTTGCGTCAGGATATTCGTATTCTTGATGCTGGATGCGGTACTGGTGTAGGTACAGAATATTTAATTCATTTAAACCCAGACGCAGAAATTACAGGAATTGACTTAAGCGAAAAAGCCTTAGAAATTGCTCAAAAAAGGGTATCACAGTCTGGCGTATTACAACGACATTCTAAACCCGTTTCTTTTAAGTCTATGAAGTTAGAGGATGCTGATCAGTTAACGGGAGAATTTGATTTAATTAATTGCGTGGGAGTTTTACATCATTTACCCGATCCCATTAAAGGAATTAAGGCATTAGCAAAAAAATTAGCCCCCGGTGGACTGTTTCATATTTTTGTGTACGCAGAATTAGGTCGTCGGGAAATTCAATTGATGCAGGAAGCAATTGCTTTACTGCAAGGAAAAGAGAAAGAAAATTATCAAGATGGGGTCTTTGTTGGTCGTCAGTTATTTGGAAGTTTACCTGAAGATAACCGAATTGTTCAGGAAGACAAAAAGCGTTGGTCAATGGAAAATCATCGGGATGAATCTTTTGCTGATATGTATGTTCATCCTCAAGAAACAGATTATAATATTTACACTTTGAAAGAATTAATTGACGCATCCGCATTAGAATTTTTAGGCTTTTCTAATCCTCAATACTGGCAACTAGAACGTTTAATTGGAAACTCAGATCAGTTATTAGAACGTTCTCAAACGTTAAATCAATGGGACTATTATCGGTTAATTGAACTACTTGATCCTGAATTGACTCATTATGAATTCTTTTTGGGTAAACCACCTTTAAGTAAGATAGATTGGTCAGAAGATGAAAAGGTATTAAATGCCATTCCTAGTCGTCATCCTTGTATGTTTGGTTGGGAAAGTCAGCATTTTCTTAACTATGATTATCAACCTACCACTTTAAGCGATGAAGAATTCGCTTTTATTAAATCTTGCGATGAAAATGAAAATAAAAATGTGAAACTAATTTTAGACTCGGTAAGTCTGAGTTTAGAGGAAGTGCGATCGCTTCAACAACGACAGTTAATTATGTTAAGCTGTATTCATAATTCATAATTCATAATTCATAATTTATGTCAGATATTCGTCTTTGTCCGATTAATTTTAACCATTGGTACGCTATCGCTCAAAGTCAAGCAGTCAAAACAAATCCTATTGCGGTGACTTTATGGCATCAAAATCTTGTTATTTATCGGGATCAAAGCGGAAAAATTCATTGTTTAGAAGATTGTTGTCCCCATCGTCAAGTTAAACTCAGTGAAGGAAAAGTAGTTAATGATGCCATTGAATGTGCTTATCACGGTTGGCAATTTAATAGTCAAGGAAAGTGTATTAAGATTCCTTACTTAACGGAAAAGCAAGCCATTCCTAACTGTTTGACTTCTTCCTATCCCGTGCAAGAAAAAGATGGATTTGTTTGGGTTTATATTGGTGAAAAAACATTATTAGAGTCAAATAATATTCAACCTTTGAGCATTCCTGAATGGGAGCATCTTAATTATATTGCAACAGTTTCAACAATTGATTGTCAAGGACACTTTTCTTTTTTAATTGAGAACTTAATGGATATGTATCATGGTCATTTGCATGATAATTATCAAGCATGGGCTTCTGCTAAACTGAATAATATTATCATAAACGAGCAAGAAGTTACAGCAGAATATGAAGCGCAAAGTTATTATAAAATTGATAAAATCTGGTCAATTTCTCAACTATTTTTTCCTTCCTTACGTCGTCTTCACTCTGAACCTTTAACTGTCAGTTATCTTTATCCCCACTGGCGATCTACATTGGGACAAGATTTCATTATTTACTGCCTATTTTGTCCAGTAACAGATACCCATACCCGTGCTTTTCTGATTCATTTTACTTCTCTTAATGCCTTTTCTAACTTACATAAACTTCCCATAAAATTTCGCCGTTTCATCAAAAAATCTTTATATGGTTCAGCCCAAAAACTCTTAGATGGATTAGTCGAACAAGATGTTAGAATGATTGAACAGGAACAACAAGCTTATCTCAACCTATGTCCAAAACGGACTTATGAAGTAAATCCTACCCTTGGAAAAGTGCAACAGTTAATTCGTCAACAAATTAATAATAAATAACTCACACTATCCAAACTCACGTTAAGATAGAACTGGGCATCTATCAGCTACCCTTTGCGATAGGATAAAGATTATGGAAAGCGATCAAAGTTACGTCATTAGTGAGCATCTTTTCATCATTGGAGACACTGCTCCTGAGATAGAAAAGTTACATCAGTTGTTAACAGAACAAGGTTACGATGTTAAACTGATTAACCCTCAGCAACTATCGAGTCTCTTGGAATTTTCCCTTCCTCACCTCATTATTCTCTGTCTCTTCAAAAACCAGTCCTTATGTAATACTTTAAAAGCAGATAGCAAACTATCCACGATTCCTATCCTTGCTTTTCCTGTTGATACCCCGTCAATTGACACTTCTTTATTGTTTGAACTTGGTTGCGCTGATTATCTCAGTATTCCTCTAAGAAAGGAAGAAGCGATCGCTAGAATTGAGCATCAACTAATGCTTGTCCGTCTAGAGCAGCAACTTCAATCTACCAGTGAACAGTTACAAAAAGCCTTAAATGCCAAGCAAAAAGCAGAAACAGAGTCTAAAGAGAATACTTATGTTGATGAACTTACCCAAGTGGCTAGTCTGCAACGATTTCAAGATTATCTTACTCAACAGTGGCGACAAGGAAGTCGGGAACGGGTATTATGGGCTGATAGTTCTCAATCTAGTATTTCTCTTATTTTATGTACCTTAGATAGTTGGTTAGATTATCAACAGCAACAGGGTCTTGAATCAGCTAATCATTATCTTCAAGAAGTCGCTCAAACCATTGTTAAACAGATTAAACGACCCGCCGATTTAGTAGCACGTTATAAGGACGACACTTTTGCTATCTTACTTCCTAATACCAGTAATCAAGGTGCAGTTAAAGTGGCAGAGATTGTCTTCAATGCAATTAAAACAGTTGATCAAAATAGTATGATCAGTATAGGTGTTGCCACGGAAATTCCTACCTCTGCTTTACCCATTCAAATGATTACTCGTAGAGCATCTAAAGCAGTATTAAAAGCCTCTAAAGAAGGTGGCGATCGCATTATTAATTATGACGATTTTGAATAATAAATCATTTGAGTAAACCCGACTTAATCATTCCTCAAGCTTTGTGCTTTAAGGTAAAGTTGTGTCCATTCATGATAAACTTGGCTCTTTTTCCAGTTAAACAACTGGGCAATCTCTTCTACGGCTTTCTTGTCTTTGAGTAAATCAATCAATTGTTTTTGCTGTTTATTTAATTCTTGATAAAAGACTTGCCATTGACTAGGCGTTAACCCAAAAGAACGCTCAAAAGAAATCCCTAACCAGTTTGCCACTAACTGAAATTCTTGTTTAATGGCAAACACTTTGATGGCATGATAGCCGATTTTTTCCCGTAGGCGATAGACTTGTTTAATCGGTAAATTCATGACTTTAGAAATTTCATCTTGTGTTTTTCCTTGTAGATATAAGTCTAACCATTCTTGGGCTTCTTCTCCTAATTTTTCCCCTAAATAGTTATTAAATTCTCCTTGAACTTTGGTACGTAAAATCTGTTGTTCTTCCCATTTTTGGCTTTCTTGATAGGATTCAACTGCCATATTATCTAATAAACTAAAGGAAGAATCTGGTTCATCTCCTGAAATTTCTTCAGATAGCATACGAATGATTTGTTGTTGGGGAACTTGCGTCATTCCGCCTCGTTGCGATCGCCGAAGATAGTTAACAAAACGAAAGGCCAACAAAGGTTGATTGCGAATTGGACGCAAACAATATTCTTCTAGAGAGGTAAACAGTAAAATATTGCTAATTCTCTCATCTGTGGTGCATTGAGAGATCCACTTCATTTGTTGCTGCATATTGCGATCGCTGTTTAACATCTCTTGAATGACTTCCTGAAGCACATCTGCCACTGCTCGTTGGCGATCGCGACTTAGCGCAACCCATGTCTTAATTTTGTTGCGTAATACCATCAAAGAACCAAGACGGTTAATCAATTGACGATACGCTTGACTAGGAGGGGTGTGTAGATATCGTTGGCGCAGAATACGATAGCGATAGTCTAACCCTTGCTCAACGACAGCAAACTTTTCGGGAGACATTTCTTGCCATTTTTCCGTATTTTCTCCCAATAGCCATTTAATAATGCTGTCTTGATGCTTTTTATTCAGTTTTGGTTCGTCTTCTTCTAAGCGAGTACGCCAGAACCTCTCTAATTCTTCATAAGTCATGCGTTTGTTTCTCGTATGTCTAGGCAAGTATCCTAGATTGTACCAGTCATTTCAGTCATCAGTCATCAGTTGTCAGTTACCAATCATCAGGTAACTGTTCAAAAAAGTGACTTATGTATTCTAAGTCTCCTTTCAGATTCTTTTCAGAAAATTACTTTATAACATAATTAAAGATGATTTACTGCTCTCTAATAATTCTATGACTGTTGTTGATGCTCTTGCGCTTATTCATCCGGCCTTAGTCGTTATCGTTGTCTTTCCTTTAATTGGTACCGTTGTCAATTATGCTTGGCAAACCTATCAACGGCGAATTCAAGCTAAAAAAGGACAGAAAACAAAGATTCCTCCCCTTGTTGGTCGTTCTCATGTAGATTTAGGCAAATGGCTGGCTGCTTCGGTGGTGGGTGTCGTCCTTATTGCGCTTGCTTACGCCATGACTTATGGGGGAGGCGGATTTATCGATCAAGCTAAAAATGGTAATTTAGAGGTTTTTTCGGTTATTTTTGTGATCTTAGTGTTTTTTGGTACAATTGCTTCTCTTTTCTTTTTATATCAAACTCGAAAACCCCAATGGCGGGCTATTTTTGCTACATTAACGGGGATGGGATTAGTATTACTAGGTGTACAAAATGGTGTCTGGCGAAATACTCCTCAATGGTATTGGTCTCACTACTACTATGGTATTGTAGCTGCTTTTTTAATGATTCTTTCGTTAGCAACTATCCCAGATATTTATCAAGATAAAAAGAATCGCTGGCGTTATGCTCATATCATTTTAAATTGTATTGCTTTACTCTTTTTTATGGGTTTAGGTATCACGGGTTCAAGGGATTTATTAGAAATTCCCCTGAGTTGGCAAAAACAGCACCTTTTTAGATGTGATTTTTCTAATCGAACTTGTCCTGAAACTTCTTTACTTCCTTCTTATCGTCTTGATTCTGATTGGTTAGGTTAACCGTTAACTGTTAAAGCACGAAACCCAACCAAACAATTTATCCCTTGTTGGGTTTCACGTTTCCTCAATCTCTATAGCAATTGCTTTAGGGAATAGGAACAGAGAACAAATGGCTTTTAAAGGTGTAACTCATGAGATCGGGAAATGCTATATATTATATTAATTTTCCAAGCGTAAAACCGCCATAAACGCCTCTTGAGGAACATCAACCGTTCCAATGGCTTTCATTCGTTTTTTACCTTTGGCTTGTTTTTGTAATAGTTTTTTCTTCCGAGAAATATCTCCCCCATAACATTTAGCAAGGACATCCTTTCTCAATGCCGGAATATGTTCGGCGGCAATAATTTTTGCGCCAATGGCTGCTTGAATAGGAACTTTAAATTGATGGCGAGGAATCAATTCTTTGAGCTTTTCAGTCATTCCACGCCCCACATGATAGGCTTTATCTCGATGCACAATCATGGCTAAGGCATCCACACTATCCCCATTAACCATAATATCGAGTTTAACAAGGGTGTTTTCCCGATAGCCTAAGAGTTGATACTCCATGCTTGCATAACCACGGGAACGGGATTTTAATTGGTCAAAAAAGTCTGTCACCACTTCCGCTAGGGGTAATTCATAAATCAAAGAAGTACGAGTTTGGGTGAAATACCGCATATCCTTAAAGACACCCCGCCGACTTTGACACAATTCCATCAATGTACCAACATAGGTTTCGGGGGTAACAATATCAATCTGAATATAGGGTTCTTCTACCTTTTCTCTAACTTGAGGCGGAGGGAGTTGACTAGGGTTATCGACCATAATCACTTCCCCTTCTATGGTTGTCACCCGATAAATAACCGATGGTGCAGTAGTGATTAAATCGAGGTCATATTCCCGTTCTAGTCGTTCTTGGACAATTTCCATGTGCAAGAGTCCTAAAAAGCCACATCGGAAGCCAAATCCCATGGCACTAGAGGTTTCAGGTTCATAAGATAAAGCTGCATCGTTTAATTTTAATTTATCTAATGCGTCTCTGAGATCCCCATATTGGTCAGCATCTGTGGGGAATAGGCCACAAAATACCATGGGTTTGGCTTCTGTGTAACCGGGTAAGGGTTCTTTGGCGGAATGGTGTACGAGGGTAATGGTATCCCCAACTCGTGCATCTTCTACCGTTTTAATGGCGGCTGCAAAGTAACCCACTTCTCCTGCATGAAGACTCTCTACCTGAATTTGATTCGGTGATAATACCCCTAATTCATCAATCTCATATTCTTTACCAGAAGCCATCAAACGCACTTTATCGCCTTTTTTCACTGTTCCATCCATAACGCGGAAATAAACAATAACTCCCCGATAAGGATCATAATAGCTATCAAAAATAAGGGCGCGGAGGGGTTGATCAACGGTATCCTGTGGAGGGGGAACAAGGTGAACGAGGGACTCTAAAATGTCATCTACGCCAATTCCCGCTTTTGCAGAGGCTTTAATAATATCAGTACAGTCTAATCCTACAACTTCTTCAATTTCTGTTCTTACCCTTTCTGGTTCTGCACCGGGGAGATCAATTTTATTTAATACTGGAATAATTTCAAGGTCACTTTCTAAAGCTAGGTAAACATTGGCAAGAGTTTGCGCTTCCACCCCTTGGGACGCATCTACCACTAATAATGCACCTTCACAAGCTGCGAGGGAACGGGAGACTTCATAGGAAAAGTCAACGTGGCCAGGAGTATCAATTAGGTTTAAAACATACTCTTCGCCGTCGCTGTCGGTGTAATTCATACGAGCCGCTTGCAATTTGATGGTAATGCCTCGTTCTCGCTCTAAGTCCATGTTATCAAGGAATTGATCCTTCATTTGCCTTGCTTGAACCGTTTGGGTCATCTGTAACATTCGGTCAGCAAGGGTAGATTTGCCATGATCGATGTGGGCAATGATGCAAAAGTTCCGAATGCGAGAAACGGGAACGTCAGTCATAGAAGTGCGCTCGTTAGCTGGTAAAAGTGAGTTCTGTCTATATTAACAAATATTAAGCCACTTATTGTAGTGAGCAGTGAGGAGTGGCCAGTTATTAATCATCAGTGATTAAGGTTTTCTATAGAACCCATTACTATAGTCCTACGCATTAAGGTGTTTGACGATTAGGAAAGCCTGAACTCTGCACTAATCTAATTCAATCCCTAATTCTTTTAATCTAGCATTCATTTCGGCTAATTTTTGCTCTGCGAGTTCCTTCTGTTGACGTTCCTCTGCTTCACGTTGCTGTGCTAATTCCTTCTGTTGACGTTCATATTCCTTTTGTTGGCGTTCTTCTGCTTCGCGTTGCTGTGCTAATTCCTTTTGTTGACGTTCCTCTGCTTCGCGTTGCTGTGCTAATTCTTTCTGTTGACGTTCTTTAAGGGTATATTCCTCGGATTTTAGCACTAATTCCCCATCAGGGGTAAGATATCTTAACTCTTTCTCATAAAGTCCTAAATATAATCCTAGCTCTTTACTCCACAACCATCCTTGAGCATTCGGTTCAATCGGTTGATATTGAGTGTTGATCAAAGTAAACCCTTGAAACTCTAAGGTATAAGGGTCAAACCAAAAATAATCAGGTGTTTGGAATATATCTTGATAAATTCGTTTTTTTCCTCCCCTATCTGTCTTCGCAGTACTGTCGGATAAAATCTCTACAATGACATTAGGATATTTTCCCTCTTCTTCCCAAACCACCCAACTTTTACGCTTCTGGTTTCGGGTTGTTCCTAACACCACAAAAAAATCGGGTCCTCGGAAATCTTCTGATTTTTTCTGATTGGGACTATAGTATATGGTTAAATTACCCGATGCAAAGTAATCATCTCTATCTTGCCATAACCATTCTAAGGATTGAATTAAAATTAAAATTTGACGAATGTGTAAGTTACTTTCCAAGGGGGGTTCATCACTCCATAATTCACCTTGGGGATAGATTATCTCATGGTTAGGGTCAGTGGTTTGGGAGGAAAGAGAAGAAATAATAGTCATCGTACAACAATTGATCACATTGTCTATTTATCTTAGCGTGAGTCTCACGAACCCTATCATTTCAAACAAAAACAGGCAAGCCAGAACAACCTAACCCTTAACTAAAACACCTGATTCTTTTTGCATTGGTAATACATCCAAACAATCAGTATCCGCACAATACTTTAAATCTTTATCACCCCCTAAACGTAACAATCGTTGGCCATGACTACTTTGGTTAAATAATTCTAGCAAGTTAGTCTGCCATCCTTGGTAAAGTGCGATCGCAGCAATCACCTCATCGTTGCCAATTTCTATGTTTAAGTCACTATTTTGGCTTAAGGAATAACCAATTGCACCCGCACAAACCGTATCTTCAAGAGAATAACCCCCTTCCCAACCTGAACCCACTAACCAGATAGTTTCAGGCTGTTTTTCTCCTAAATACTTGACTGCACTTTGACAGTTAATCATTGCTGCGGTGATAACAGTTGTGGCTTGCGCTACTCTTTGTAATGCACGAGTTCCATTGGTTGTCGTTAAAAATAACCGTTTGTCTTTCACCGTTTCAGCCGTACAATTAAGGGGAGAATTATCTAAATCAAATCCCTCTACCTTAGATCCGCCTCTTTCACCGACTCTTACCCGTTTTTCTGTTGGCCAACTTTCGCTTACTTCTAACAACTCATCAATCTGGCTAAAAGCTTGTACGGCTTCTGCACCCGCCGCTAAAGCCGTTGCGATGGTGGTCGTAGCTCGCAATACGTCAATCACCACTGCACAATCGGGCAGACTGTTAGAAGGAGTAAGTTCAGGGGTATGATAAACAAACAGTTTCACAATAGTTATAGTTCGGGTACGATTTTTAATAGACTGTGGCAATTTTATCTTAAAAAGTTCCCTTTTTCTGACTGAATTTTTCGGTTAACCGTCTTTGGTTAAAAGAGGAACAATGTCAAAATGAAGGTTAGAATAAAAACATTGTCCTTTTTATTAGGGATTTCCCCCAACCTTACCGTAAATTCCTTGAGATAGGAGCATATTATTATGGCAGCTACCGATTTTAAAGACTATTATTCGATTTTAGGAGTCAATAAGAGTGCAACTGGGGAAGAAATAAAGAAAGCTTTCCGTAAATTAGCGGTTAAGTACCATCCTGACCGAAATCCTGATAATAAGGCGGCTGAGGAAAAGTTTAAAGAAATTAGCGAGGCTTACGAGGTATTGTCCGATAGCGAGAAACGGAAGAAATATGATCAATTTGGCCAATACTGGAAACAGGCCAGTCAGACAACTGGATGGGGTAATAGTGGAACAGGCGCACCTAATGCAAATGTGGATTTTGGAGGGTTTGATTTTAGTGAGTATCGTAACTTTGATGAATTTATTAACGAGTTGTTAGGGCGTTTCTCTACACCTAATAGTGGTTATCAAAGTTATGGGGGAGGAACAAGGGGGAAAAGTACAGGATTTTCTGATTTTGGCAATTTTAACACGGCTTACAATTCTCAAACAGCCTCGAAAGACCAAGAAGCGACCCTTAAATTAACCTTTTCAGAAGCATTTAGAGGGGTACAAAAACGCTTGAATATCGGAAATGAAGTGATTGATGTAAGAATTCCTGCGGGTGCAAAAGCGGGGAGTCGGGTGCGGGTACGGGGCAAGGGGGCTATAAATTCCTACAATCAACAAAGAGGAGACTTATATCTCAATATAACCCTAGAAAATCATCCTTTTTTCCAGTTTGAAGACGATAACCTCCTGTGTGAAGTACCGATTACTCCCGATGAAGCGGTATTAGGGGGGGCAATTGATATTCCCACACCTGATGGTATGGTAACGGTGAAGATTCCCTCTGGAATTCGTTCTGGCCAGTCTTTACGCTTACGGGGGAAAGGTTGGGTACAGCTAAAAGGAGGACGGGGCGATCAATTGGTTAAAATTATCATTGAAGTCCCTAAAACGATTTCTGCAACAGAACGAGAATACTATGAAAGAATCCGCAACACTCGTTCTTATAACCCCCGTAGCAATTTAGCAAATATTAGATTGTAATTGATTTGAAGGGATGAATCACTGCATTAATCGCCGTTTAATGGCTTCTGGTTCACCTTTAGCGACAACTTGACCTGATTCCAATAAAAAAGCTCCATCACAATAGTTTAACTCTTCTAGGCGATGGGTGACCCAAAGGGCAGTAATTCCTCTTGTTTTAACCAATTTTTGCACCTGAATCACTAATTCTAACTGGGTATCAGGATCTAACAAGGCGGTGGGTTCATCTAACAATAATACCTCGCACTGTCTAGCGATGGCTCCTGCAATGGCAATTCGTTGTTTTTGTCCACCACTGAGGGCATAAATGGGTCTTTGCTCATATTCTTCTAGATTAACGGCATTTAACGCTTCTCTTACCCTTGTTCTTACTTGGGCTAGAGTTAACTTTTCTTCAACGAGGCCAAAGGCTACATCTGCCCCCACAGTGGGCATAACTAACTGGTGATCAGGGTTTTGAAAGACGAAGCCAAGGGGAGGGCGCATAATGATTTCCCCCGACTGAGGTGTAAGGAGTCCCGACATGATTCGCAGTAGGGTTGATTTCCCACTGCCATTTGTGCCTAATAACATCCAAAATTGACCTTCGGGAACGCTAAGAGAGCAAGACTGCAAGATAGGCTGATTTTCTCGCCAAGCAAAGCTGACATCTTTCACTTCAAGGGGATTTTTAGTCATTTCGGTCAATTTAGACGAGAGATAGGTTAAATAGTTCTCGGAAATATAGTTAAATCTAACATTTTCTAAACCTTAAAAAATAGCGATCAGTGTAGCTAATATAGCAAAATATTTAGTACAATGTAACTAAAGTAGAGTAACCATTCATTTAGAAGGGAACTCGTTCTTGGTGTTGCCGCTCTCATAGACAAAATCATTTACTATAATGGAAAGTTTGACCTAAAGAGGCATCATGTCCACTGCACGCCATGTCCTAGCACTTCTGAGAAGTCATCTAGAAGGTGAGGAGCAGCAATTTTACTCTGCTGCTCTACAGATGGCTGCACATGAAGCAAGACAAGGACATGGTAAGTTAGCGCAAGAAATTCGAGAATTAATTGACCAAGCAAAGGCTCGTAAATCGGTAATAGAGAAAAAATCTGAGCCAATTCCCTTGGTACAACCAAAGGGAGATTTAGCCAATCTGGTTTCGGTTAGATATCCTGATACTCGATTATCGGATATGATTTTGACTTCTGACCTTGAATTTAGACTTAAACGAGTCTTAACTGAGCAAAGACAAGGAAAACGACTTCGAGAACATAATCTTGCGCCTCGTCGGAAACTGTTATTAGTCGGTCCCCCCGGTGCTGGTAAAACCATGACGGCTGAAGCCTTAGCAGGAGAGCTTAAATTACCTCTATTTACTACCTTATACGATAGTTTGATGGGCAAATATATGGGAGAAACCGCCAGCCGCTTAAAATTGATTTTTGAAGCCATGACAATAACGAAAGGGGTCTATTTTTTTGATGAATTTGATGCCATAGGGACTCAACGTTACCATTCTAATGATGTAGGAGAAGTTCGTCGCATTCTCAATTCTTTCCTGATGTTTTTGGAAAATGAGCAAAGCAATAGTTTAATTTTGGCTGCCACTAATCATCCTCAGTTACTAGACAAGGCTCTTTTTCGGCGTTTTGATGATGTGATTAAATATCAGCTTCCTGATACCAGAATTATCCGTGAATTGATTGAATCTCGTCTTATTTCTTTTGACATAGTCTGGAAAGATTGGTCAAATATTATTAATCAAGCTAATGGACTGGCTCAAGCTGAAATTGTCAGAGCGACAGATGAAGCGGCCAAGCAAGCTGTTTTGGCAAATAGCCAGAAAGTCAGCGAAGATTCATTGATTTCAGCTATTATAGAACGTAATGATCTCAACTTCAGTGAGTAAACCCTAATCCCATAATGCCGCAACGTCCTCGCAATCGTCCTCACCTTTATCTACGGAATAATCAACAATTTCGTGTAAGTGTCGATTACACCTCACCACAACAGGGGGGTAAGACTTCCCCTCTCCCTTTTCGTAATAGAAAAGAACACGCTACAAAATTAGAACGTGCTATTGGTAAATCGATTACTCAAGCTCGTCAACAATTAGAATCTCGTTTATCAGAAATTGCCGTCGGACAACCCGGATTTTACTTAGAATTTGAAGTGACAAAAGATCAAGCAAATGCTTTTGAAAAATTAGGAGATAAACGCAAAAAAGTTGAACTGGTGGCGGTTAAACCTTCTTCTAATCAAGAAGACGAAGATACAGTCATAGCTACAGTTTTTGTTCCAGAGTCAGCAACAGAATTTTTTGAGAAAAAAGTAAAACAGTATTGTGATGAAAATAATAAGCCTAGTAAAAAATTTACTGAGAAAAAATTAACAATTTTAACTCTAC
>JBFRWB010000014.1:0-48446 GCA_051439375.1 Microcystaceae cyanobacterium | reverse complement strand
CTGTTCGTTTTTCCGATAGCGAAACTGTCCGTCTGACCGTTATTCGCCTCAACAGCTTCCTGACTCGTTGGGTGGTGGAGAATCAATTGAGCGAAGGACAGAAAATTTGGTTACACGAAACATTAGGGGGCGATCTAGCTAAACTCTTTCAGGGAGGATACACTCGCAGTGGACATGGTATCGGCCTATCTAATTGTAGTGACTTGGTTGCTTCTAGTTTTGGGCTTTCCCCTTCTGAAGCCATAGAGGGAGGAGATTTGGGGGCTAAAGTGCTTGACAATACTTACTACGCTTGGTTTCACTGGCCTATTTATCTTTCTGAAGATCAAAATGAAGCAAATTGTCAATGTTCGAGCCTGTAGCGGGGAGACAGGGAGATTGGGAGATTGGGACAATGATTAGTAACTCATAGTTGATGAAAATATAGTCAAATCGGTTCTATCGACATCTGGGGGAGAATTGTGTCGTAGGTTACATAATCGCCTTTGGTCGGTTAAGGAGTCGGGAGAAGCGTAATTCATACTGAATAGTTAATGTTTCTTGTGGATTGGAGGCTTTAACTAGAGCCTAACCTGAGTATTTTTAATGATTTCAGTTATGAATCGAAAAAATACATTCTGAATTCTGTCTCCAGACTCCTGAATTCTCTTAATAATACTCTTTGACGTGCGGAATGTAAGCTATAAAAACCTGCCCCGACAACGATCGCCTGACTTCAAGTATCTGCTCCCTGTTCCCTTATCCTCACAAACTACTTTTCCAACCTAGACACGATTTAAGTGTTGATTATCAAGATTTCTTGACGAAATGTCACCTTTGATAAATGATAGACAGCAACGGGAATTGACAAAGAGAATTTAGGTCTTTAGTCTAGTAGGGAATTCTGTCATGATATAAGTCCCTTGACTAGAAGATGGAATTTTGCTTGCCCTAACCCGTTGATCTCACCGTCGTAATGGTAAGGTAAACTAAGTTAAATTTAGCAAACGCCAGAATCGCCCCCTATTGTGCTTTAGCCATTCCCGATTACAATGACACTCAATAGTGAATTTTCCTTAAACGAATCTAACTCGAATAATAATCAAGCCCCTGATTCAAGTATGGCAGTGGGCAACTATCATAATAGAAATGCTGGTCTTACCTTTCCAGCCGTTGATGATGTCCCAGACTTACCTGGGGAAGACGCTAGGAGAAATCAAATCGTGCCGAGTAGTGTTGCTCAAATTAAAGTAATTGGCGTTGGGGGAGGCGGTTGTAATGCCGTCAACCGAATGATTGAGAGTGGTATATCGGGAATCGATTTTTGGGCAATTAATACAGATGCCCAAGCCCTTGCCCAATCTGCTGCCCCCAATCGTCTGCAAATTGGACAAAAACTGACCAGAGGCTTAGGGGCAGGGGGCAATCCTGCCATTGGACAAAAGGCAGCCGAAGAATCGCGAGATGAAATTGCTCAAGCCTTAGAAAATACGGATTTAGTCTTTATCACTGCGGGGATGGGCGGCGGCACAGGAACGGGTGCAGCAGCTATCGTAGCGGAAGTGGCTAAGGAAATTGGCTGTTTAACCGTTGGAGTGGTAACTCGACCCTTTACTTTTGAAGGGAGACGACGTACGAACCAAGCAGAAGAAGGTGTCGGTGCGCTACACAGTCGGGTAGATACCTTGATTGTGATTCCCAACAACCAACTATTACAGGTTATTTCCCCAGAAACGCCCCTACAGGATGCTTTTCGTTATGCAGATGATGTACTGCGTCAAGGGGTACAAGGGATCTCTGATATTATCACCATCCCTGGCCTAGTCAATGTTGACTTTGCCGATGTCAGGGCGGTGATGGCTGATGCGGGGTCTGCGTTGATGGGAATTGGTAACGGATCGGGTAAAGGCCGGGCAAAAGAGGGAGCAACGGCTGCGATCGCTTCACCTCTTTTGGAACATTCCATCGAAGGGGCAAAGGGTATTGTCTTTAATATTACAGGGGGCAGCGATTTGACACTTCATGAGGTGAATGTGGCTGCCGAAACCATCTATGAGGTGGTTGATCCCAATGCGAATATTATCTTTGGTGCGGTTATTGACGAGAAAATGCAAGGAGAACTGCGAATTACGGTTATTGCAACGGGATTTAGCGGTGATTCGGTTAATGCACCCAAGGTACAGCAAACTAGCACTTCAACTCGGTCAAGTGGTAACACCACGTCTATTTCTACCCCAGAATCCAGTAAGCAGACCGGCCCGATTATTCCCGAATTCTTGCAGAAACGTCGATTTCCTAAGTAGATTAGCCCTTATCTGACCCAGCAAACCTTATTGTCTCCTAATCTTTGCTAAGTCACAAGGGTAATTAGCCGGGTGGCCATTGCATAGGGCGATCGCCCAACAGGTGAATATGGAGATGATAGACGGTTTGTCCTCCTTCTTCTCCATTATTAATCACCACTCGATAACCTTTTTCAAGGTGTAATTGTTCGGCAACTTTTTTAACCGTCAGCAATAAGTAGCCCAGTAAGGCTTGATCATCTTCCGTCGCTAAAGATAACTGGGGAATGGGTTGTTTAGGAATAATTAAGACGTGAGTAGGGGCTTGAGGATTTACGTCTTTAAAGGCTAAGGCCAAGTCATCTTCATAGACAATATCAGCCGGAATTTCTTTGCGGATAATTTTGCTAAAAATAGTATCTGTCATGTTTTAATGAACCGATGCAGAGAAACGATTCTACAATTATAAAACACCCTCGTTTAGACTGAACTTCCCCATTAGAAAATTGCATTTAAGCTTTACCCAGATAGACTTGTATGTACCTCTCAAGTCCTTGTTACTCATCTTTATAAAAGATCATGACTCGTCAAGCAGGATTGATTATTTGCTTAACTTATTGTCTTAGTCTTATCATTGCTGGATTATTAGGCTTTCCCCAAGATAAGATAAGTCCGACACAGTGGGGAAGTCTTTTGTTATTAATTAGTCTGATAACAACCCTTGCAACTTTAACTTTACCCCGTTATTTTTATCGTCTCCCTACAGAAAAATTTTGGATAGCAATGGGAATATTAGCTATTATTTCCGTTATTTATCTTCAACTTCGCCTACCCCAACCCAGCCAAACAGATATTAGTCGAATTTTAACTAAAGAGCAACCCTACGAAACCGTTACTGTAACAGGAAAAACCCTATCTTCAGGTCAAGAAACTGCTAGTAAAAAGATACAACTTTGGCTAAAAGCAAAACAAGTCACAACTAAAACTAAGACAAAATCAGTGACAGGAAAAGTTTATGTTACCCTTCCTTTATCCACAGAAAAACCCACTTGTGAAAAGCAAGACATCACCATAACAGGAAGATTATATCAACCCACTTCTCCAACTCATTCATCAGGCTTTAATTTTAAGCAATATTTAGAAAGACAAGGTAGTTTTGTTGGACTAAAAGGAGAAGAAATCAGTCTGCAAAAAGAACCCTTTTTAAGCTGGTGTTCCCTAAGAAATCGTATTGTCAATCATCAAAAGGCATGGATACCCAAACAAGAAGCAGCCTTAATAAGCTCAATGGTATTAGGAAGAAGATCCGTTAATTTACCTTATGAATTAAAAGACCTTTTTATCAGTGTAGGAATGGCGCATATTGTTGCGGCTTCTGGCTTTCACGTCACCTTACTCTTAGGACTTGTTTTATATATCACTCGTTACTTATCCCCAGAAAAACAATTGATTCTAGGCAGTTTTATCTTATTTGTTTATATTGGCTTAACTGGTTTTTATCCAAGTATTGTGAGAGCCTCTTTTATGGGAATTGCGGTACTGATTGGTGCAACGGTTGATCGTAAAAAAGATACCTTAAACTCTCTCCTTTTAGCAGCAACTTTATTATTACTATTTAACCCGTTATGGATACAGGATCTAGGGTTTCAACTCAGCTTCTTAGCTACCTTTGGCTTATTAGTTAGTTCCCCAACTCTACGGACTTATTTTGATTTCTTACCCCCTCGTATTGCCAGTTTTATGGTTGTTCCTCTGGCTGCTGCTTTATGGACATTTCCTTTTTTAATCTATAAATTTAGCTTTTTTATCCTTTATGCTATTCCTATTAATATAATTACCAGTCCCTTAATTTATCTTATTAGTTTAGGGGGAATGATTAGTGCAGTGCTAGGTTTAATTATTCCCCCTTTAGGAAGTGCGATCGCATGGTTGCTTTATTATCCGACTCATTGGTTAATTAGTCTAGCAACCTTTGTTAGTCAATTACCCGGAAATCAACAGGTTATCGGACAGCAACCTATTTTTGTTATCTTAATTATTTATAGCATCTATTTATTAATTTGGTTATTTCCTTGGTTTAAAAAAAAATGGGGATTCTTTAGTATCTTCATCATTGCTTTACTTACCCTTAAACCGCTATATAATGACTTCTTTGTTACTCAAATTACCTTTTTATCTGCTAAACCCGAACCTATGGTTATTATTCAAGATAGAGGAAATGTCACTTTATTAAACTATAGCAATCAAACGACCAATAAATATACCTTAATGCCCTTTTTACTAGAACAAAAAATCGATCAACTGGATTGTGTTGTCAAAGTAGGAACTTTCCCATATTATGATAAAAGTTGTCTGAGTACTAACAATAAATTACCTAGTATTGATCTACAAGAAAATCCTAACAATGTAACTAATGAACTGCAACCCTTCACTAAAAATCAGTCTCTTACCCTAGGAAAAACCCAATTAACCCTACTCAGTAAAACATCCTTAGCGTTTCAATTTAAACTGAAACAAACAACAGGGTTATGGTTACTCGGATCTGAGTTATCAGATAATTTCTTAAATACCTTTTCTCCTCCTGATATCTTATTATGGTCAGGAGATAAACTCAGTTATGATATTTTAGACTGGTTAAAAGGAAAAACTGCGATCGCATATAATACTCCATTATCCGATAAGCGTCGCAACTTTTTTAAAAAGTATCAAATTGACAGTTACTCTTTAATAACAGATGGCTCAATACAGTGGACAACTTCACAAGGAATCATAGTAACAAGAAAAATTAAAAAATAATTATGCTAAATAATTTTAATGATGTAAAGGAATGGTTAATAATGGGAGAAAAGTTAAAGGTATCCATGGACTATTTTGCCATGAAAAAGACTGCCAAGGAGAACAAGGATCTAAGATCGCTTCAATACGCTGTTCAAGGCGATCGCTGTCTTCATTAAACCCAACAGCAAGAGAGGAATCATGTTCTCCATTGAGGGGAAATTGAGCCACACTCAATAGAGCTTCTGCTAAAATTAAGGGATCAAATTGTTGAATTGCTGTTTGATCGGCTCTAATTTCTCTTAATAATAAAAGGTCTTGCAACAATGGATCTGAATAGGGTAACCAAAAAGTTAATTTTTTCAAATACCCTAACCAGAAAAACCAGAAGGTATCTTTATAAGTAGCATGGGCTTTTTCGTGGGCTAAAACAGCCTTCAGATGGTCATCTTTTAGTAGGGTTAATAACCCCTTACTGACCACTAATTGGGGCTGCCAAAAGCCAATTTGTGCGCTGTAGGGCAAAGAACTAGGAATTAGACGAATTGATTGTTTATCTAATTGAGTCAGTGGATATTGTTGTAGTTTATCTTGAATTTGCCAGCTTTGATAACCCTGATAGATTAACAATAAACCACTCCAAATCAAGAAAGCGATCGCTAAATGACAGCCCCAACGATGGGAGGGAATTCCCCACATTTTGCCATGATGTCCCATCCAATAAACCGCAACAGCAGTCATTAATATGAATAAGGGAGGAAATAAAAAGTTGAATAAAGTATATTGCCATTTTTCCTGCCATGTTTGCCCATGAGTTCTATTTAGGATATGGCGTAATCCTCCTGCGATTAATAATGAAGCTAGAATAATTAAAAGGTGCATAATTTAGCCTTCCCGTTGCTGACGAATGGTTTTAAGACGATTTGCGATCGCTTCTAAACGTTCAATACTTGCTGTATCTAATTGATCGGCAAATGCAGCCACTGTATCTGGGCTACTAACAGATAAAAACCCATGTAATTGATCATAAGCTTTAATCGCATTTGCTTGTTGACGAGAAATGAGAGGAATCCATGTAAAGGCGCGTCCGTTTTTCTCACAACGTAACCAGCCTTTTTTGGTTAGGCGATTTAATACAGTTGTTACTGAAGTATAAGCTAATTCTCGTTCGGGATCGGCTAAAATTTGCTCATGAACTACCTTTACCGTTGCTGTTTCGAGATTCCAGACAATATTGAGAATTTCTTGCTCAAGGGGACCTAAAGAAAGTTGTTTGGGTCGATAATTGGACGAAGATGCCATAACCACACACTAAGTAATCAGAAAGTATCTTCCCCATTCTATATCAGAAAACTATGAATTATAAATTACAAATTATAAATTTTTTATCTTTAGTAAAGGATTAGTGATTGTTTGTTAACTGTTCACTGCTAATTGTTTAAGGTGAACAAGATTCATTATTATTCTCAATTAAAAGCACTAAGTCATCATTATCATCCCCTTCAGAATAGTTATTAAACCCAAGGGTTTGCACCTTATCTTTATCTCCTTTTTCAAAAGCTCTCAAGCCATTTTTCCCAAAAAAGGTAATAGCAATATAACAAGTTGAATCCCCACCCCAATTTTCATAATCATAAACCGAATTAAATGGAATATCTGTATCATTCTTTTGATTAATCTCTGGCTGATCTTTTTTGTAGCCTTCATGGACAACATAACATTCTGCTTCAGGATAGGGAGTATTGCGATTTGCATCTGGGGGATAGTGACTATTTTCAAAGCGATACGCCTTTAACTCTCGCATCATACAGCCCATTTGCGCCTTAGCACCAGCATATTTAGCTTTATCCACTTGAGCAACCAAAGTAGGAATAGCGATCGCTGCTAAAAGCCCTGCAATTATCACAACGATCATTAACTCTAATAAAGTAAAACCAGAGGTATTTTTCAGTAAATTGTGATTTATTCGGGGTAAAAAAAACATAATAGCAAAACAGGGATTCATTGGCGTTACTCTAAACATACCCAGATCCCTGTTTATTGATGTCAAGAATTGATCAAAAAAGCAATTATTTCCTAAAATATATACCTTTCTTAACTTTACCGAAAATTAACAATTATCCTCGATAAGTTTAAGAGAAGTTTAAATACGAACCTTCGGTTTTTATTTAATTACTTTCTGAGCGTTTAATACCCGAATTAATGTTCCTTTTTGCGGTAAATCTCTCGCTTTTACCCGTAATTGATTATCAGCAATTTTGCGAATATTCATATCTTCAAGCAGTTTTAAGAAGTCATCAACAGAAACGATGTCACAGTTATCCTTATCAGCCGCCGCCGTTAAATATTGGGTGGGAATCATAATTTTGGGGTTTAACACCTCCATGGCCTGTTTTGCTTCTGCTGGATTATAAGCTTTAACCCCACCCCCAACGGGAATGAAGGCAATATCGGGTGTTCCCATGAGGATTTTTTGTTCTACCTCAATGGGGGCGGCTGCACCGCCTAAATGGAGTATTTTCAGCCCGCCTTGTGTCCATCGCCATGCAACGTTTGTCCCAAATTGTCGGCCGCCTTTGCGATCGTGGGGAATCCCGATTCCTTGTAATTGAAAGCCATTAATTTCATATACTCCCGGTTCATATAAAACTTTGGGATTTCCGGGTAAATTTTCGGCTGCTCCTTCATCCCACAACTGACTGCTAATTAATACTAAATCTGCTTCAACTTTAGGCAATTTATAGCCTGCGGTACAACCAATGGCGCGGAAAGGGTTGATTAAAATACGAAGTCCACTACCAGAGATGAGAAAGCAGGTATGTCCGAGGTATTGGATTAATATACCGTCATTAGCTGAATTTTGCCCCAATACTTGAGAAGAGCGAATAACACCAAGGGTTGTTAATGTTCCGATACTCAGGGTTTGAATGAACTGTCGTCGTTGCATAATGTTTAGTGATAGTTTCCCAGATCATGTTAAACCTTTCTTTACTTAATTGGTGTAAATCCTCAATCTTGACCGCTTTTACCCATCGAATTTATTATTATTTAACCTAATTGCGCCTTACATTGGCAAAAAAATTGAGTGTTTTTTCTTAAAGATAATCTTCTAGAAAAGAGAGGGGTTGACTCATATTCTCTGCAAAACCCAAAATTCCTTGATCCACATACTTATAAAGCAGATTGTTTGTTTCATCCCATAAAAATGTCCCCCCCCGTTGGGTTAAATAAGATGAATTCGGAACATAAGTACGCCAATGACTGAGAACTTCCGTCATATTGCGTAAGCGCAAAGTAGCAAGTTCAAAGGGTCGTTGAAATCCAGATCCCCCTACTAAATTAAAGAAAGATCCCTTAAGGGGGGGTAAAGGTTTGGCTTCGATGACTTCACTTTCTCCAATCAATTGGGGAGCAGTTTTATCTCCTGTGTATCCTCGTAACACTTCTTTTAAGGTATTGGGACTGCTAATTCCAGCACACATTAACATTAAATTGAGCCATGCTGTCTGAGACGGGGTTAAAAGGGGATATTTTAGGGTTAATCCTTGATAAAGTTTTAATTTCTGGTGAATTGTCCCTGTTGGATCTACCCATAATTGAGTTGAGGGGAATTGGGTATAATGGCAAAATTGTAACCCAGAATTGCGATCGCCAATTCCGATTGCCCTTACTATTACCCCTTTATCCTTTAATTTTTGGGACTCCCTCTGTAACCACCAAGCATATTCTAGACTATCAAAATCTCCTAATTGTGGCCAAATCAACACTAATAGGCGGTGATACGAAGAAATCGGCAAATTTTCTACAATTGAGCAGCAAACGTCATCGCTCACCCGTTGACAAGGAGTATTGGCTAAAATTTGATAATCACTCATTGGTAAAAAAATAGAAATTTAGAAGTTACATAAGAATCAATAACTATTAACTGTTTCTTATCAGCTTTATTTTATAATTGATTGTAGCAAATACCTATCAAAAGCTTCTATCGAAATAACTAGGCCAAACACCCTGTCTTTTAAGACGGAACGTTTTTGGAGGAAGGGATAAATCCTTGTTACAAAAACAACTTCAGACTTCATACTTCCGACTTCTTTATTATGCCCAACAAAATACTAAGAGGATTGTTAATTATTTTCATCGGATTGCTCATTTTTGAGTTAATTACCCATATCAGTGTAGAGATATTGTGGTTTAATTCCGTTGGTTATCTATTTACTTTTATTAAACGATTATTATGGCAAATGGGTTTATGGTTAGGAACAGCTGCCCTTTCTTTCTGGTTTCTACACAAAAATTTAACCCTTTCTCGTCAATGGCGATGGCAACAAATTCCCCAACCCCAACCTGAAAAAAAATCCCATCGACTTCGTAGTCGTAAACTTCTTAGACAACCCCTCTCTCCTCAGTCTCAATCTTTAAATTTACCCATTCTTTTAGGCTTAGTTTTTAGCGTCAGTTTCTTATTAAGCATTTTATTGATTTATTATACTCAAGTTGCGATTGATGTTTGGACACCTGACTTTACCCTACCCGCGATTACCCCTCAATTACCCTCTCCGTTTAGCTTAAAAATCTTTTCAACTATTATTACCCAAGTCAATGAACAGCTTTGGAAAGCGGGAATTGTTATAGTAATGATTCTTTTAGCTGTTTTTCAAGCGGATAAATTCTTAAAAGTCGTTACTTTCTTTTTTAGCCTTGTATTAGGCGTTATTATTGCAGGAAATTGGACAAGAATCCTGCTTTGGTTAAATCCTACTTCCTTTGAAAAAATTGATCCGCAGTTTCAGAATAATGTAAGTTTTTATATCTTTACCTTACCGATTTTGAAATTATTTTACTTCTGGTTTGCAGGATTATTATTTTTAGGCTTATTAATCGTGAGTTTGACCTATTTACTCTCTGCCAAAAGCTTATCACAGGGAAAATTTCCCGGTTTTTCTCGCCCCCAACTGCGTCATCTTTATACCTTGGGTGGACTGCTAATGATAGCCGTTGGATTTCACCATTGGTTAGCCCGTTATCAACTACTTTATTCTCCTAGAGGCGTAGTTTATGGGGCAAGTTATACCGATCTTAATGTTACTTTACCGATTAATACAGCCCTCTCTTTTGTTTCTTTTGCGATCGCTGTTTGGCTACTATTGAAAGCGATAACAGGAAGAGGTAAAAGGCAATGGTTGATTGCGCCAAAACAACAAAAACTATCTCAATTACCCTTTTCTCCCTTTCCTCTTTATATTTATTTAGGTCTTTTCTTAGGAAGTATTCTAATTGCCCAACTAACCCAATATCTAATCGTTCAACCCAATGAATTAGCCCGTGAACGTCCCTACATTCAACGAAGTATTGAATTCACTCGCCAAGGATTTAACTTAGAAAAAATAACGCCTCAAGTTTTACAAGCATCTGGTCAACTATCCGATCAAAATTTACAAGAAAATCAGTTAATTGTCGATAATATCCGTTTGTGGGATTCTCGTCCCCTATTACAAGCTAACCGTCAACTCCAACAAATTCGGCTTTATTATAAATTTCCAGATGCAGATTATGATCGCTACACGATTAAACAGGATACCAATTCTTCTGAAACAACCACCTATCAAGTCTTAACAGCAGCCAGAGAATTAGCTTATGAAGAAGTTCCTGACCAAGCAAAAACATGGGTGAATAAACATCTGGTTTATACTCACGGTTATGGCTTTACATTATCTCCTGTTAATGAAACTCAGACTGGCGGACTTCCTGCTTATTTTGTTAAAGATATTGGGACAGGAAATGAAGAAGGAAATCTAGAAACTGCGAATGAACAAATTCGAGTAAGTATCCCTATTAGTCGTCCGAGAATTTATTATGGGGAACTATCAAATACCTATATTATGACCCACACTAAAATTAAAGAATTAGACTTTCCCAGTGGAGAAGATAATGTCTATAACACCTATGATGGTTCAGGCGGAATTGCCATTGGAACAGGCTTAAAACGCTTAATGGCTGCCCAATATTTCAAAGATCCTCAATTATTAGCTACGCAAAATTTTACCCCTGAAACTCGTCTTTTATTCCGTCGTAATATTAACCGCAGAATCAGAGAAATTGCTCCTTTTTTACGCTATGATCGAGACCCTTATTTAGTAGCGGCGAAAGGAATTGAACGGGCGGATAATCAATTTAATGGGGATCTTTATTGGATAGTAGATGCTTATACCACCAGTCCTTATTATCCCTATTCAGATCCCGGAGAACGAGATTTTAATTATATTCGTAATTCTGTCAAAGTAGTCATTGATGCCTACCATGGGGACGTTTATTTTTATGTCATGAATGAAGATGATCCGATAATTCAATCATGGAAAAAAATCTTTCCTAATTTGTTTCACCCTTTTGCAAAAATGCCATCTACTTTAAAAAGTCATATTCGTTATCCCACCGATTTATTTAATACTCAGTCAGAACGCTTATTAACCTATCACATGGAAGATACTCAAGTGTTTTATAATCGGGAGGATCAATGGCGTATTCCCCAAGAAATTTACGGAGGAGAACAACAACCAGTTGAACCTTATTATTTAATCATGAGTTTTGAGGAAAATTCTGCCGAATTTGTCTTAGCTCATTTCTATACTCCTACGAGTCGGAATAACTTAGTAGCTGGTTTATTTGCCCGTTCCGATGATCAAAATTATGGCAAACTATTACTCTATCAATTACCCAAGCAAAAACTGATTTATGGACCCGAACAAATTGAATCTTTAATTAACCAAGATCCTGAAATTTCTCAACAAATTTCTCTTTGGAATCGTGAAGGTTCTAAAGTAATTCAAGGAAATTTACTGGTTATTCCCATTGAAAATTCTTTACTCTATGTTGAACCCATTTATTTAGAAGCAGAACAAAATAGTCTTCCTACTCTAACAAGGGTAGTGGTAGCTTATGAAAATCAAATTGTTATGGCTGAAACTTTAAAAGAAGCCTTAACTGCCATTTTTAAAACGTCTCCTTCTCAAAGTGAAACCATCATTCGCTCGGTTGAAGCAACGAGTTCTACTGAATTACTTAATTAAGATATTTAATACTATGTTATTAGTTCTATTTCATTTAGGCTCAGATCAATATGCAATCGACAGTTTACGAGTGATTAAAATTATCCCCATGGTTATTCTTAAACCTGTTTCTGCTTCTCTTTCTCCTATTGCGGGGGTTTTTAACTATGGGGGAAACTTAGTTCCTGTCATTGATTTACGGAAATTAATTCAAGGAAAACCGGGTGAGCGACGGTTAAGTACAAGAATCATCCTAATTAAACCCCCAAATGCCCCTAAAACTGCGCCCATTTTAGGATTAATAGCAGAAAAAGTAACCGATACCATTACCAAAAATCAACAAGATTTTACCGCCTCCCAATTTCAAGACTTTGATAGTCTTTACTTAGGGGACATGATCCATGATGATCAAGGAATGATTCAATATTTGCGACTAGAACATTTATTGTCTGAGTTGCAGCAAAAACGATTAATTCCGTCAGCCATTCAAGGGTTTCAAGAATGACAACTATTACCTGCAAAAATAAAACCTTTTCCCCAATTCAAGCAATTATTTTTGATAAAGATGGAACACTAGAAAACTCAGAACCATTTTTAATAGAATTAGCAATTAAACGGACTTTTTTCTTAGATAAACAGATTTCTGGCCTAGGTGATTCCTTATTAAGCGCAATTGGCCTCGAAAATAAACAATTAAATCCTGCGGGATTGATGGCTGTAGGAAGTCGGGAAGAAAACGAGATTGCCGCAGCAGCTTATGTTACTAGAGTAAGACAAGGCTGGTTTGAAGCGTTAGCTATTGTTCGTCAAGCTTTTAAGGAGGCAGATGAATATATGGCTCGTAATCAGGTTAATTCTGCTATTTTTCCCGATGTTAAAACAGTAATTGAAAAATTTAGCCATCAAGGAATTGTTCTCGGTGTTCTTTCTTCTGATTCTACGACTAATGTAGAGAAATTCTTGGAAGAACATCATCTTTCGGCTTATTTTGACCTAAAAATGGGGAAAAATCCCCGATGGTCAAAACCTGACCCCGCTCTCTTTATTCATGCTTGCGAAAAGTTACAGGTTTCTCCCCAGCACACTTTGATGGTAGGGGATGGGTTAGGCGATATTTTGATGGGGAAAAAAGCGCAAGCGAGGGGAGTTATTGGGATTTGTCGTAATCCCCATCACACGCCTAATTGGCCAGATGCAGATGTTATCATTGAATCTTTAGAACAAATGATTTAATTTTTCTTCAAGGAAGGAAACTTAGCATAAGAAACCTCGTCTGCTAACTCTAAATTATTATAAGGATCAAATAGCATGGGAACTGTCATTAGTACGGTCAATATGAAAGGAGGTGTGGGGAAAACCACCTTAACTGTCAATTTAGCTGCCTGTTTAGCAAAATATTACGGAAAAAAGGTATTAGTCCTAGATTTAGACTCCCAAATTAGCGCAACCTTGAGTTTGTTACCTCCCCACGATTTTGCTAAAACCCGTAAAAAACGCCGTACCCTTAGCTATTTATTAGATAATATTATCCAACCTAATCCTTATAGTAAACTGACAATTCACGATATTATTTGTCAACAGGTTTGTGATATTCCTAACTTGGATTTACTGCCGGGAGATATCGAATTATACGATGAATATATTGTTTCCCAAACCCTTCATAAACAAGCTCTTTTAACAGAAACACCCGACTTTGAAACAGTTTGGACAAACTTTGAAAAAGTTCTCATTAAAAAAGTACTTGATCCGGTTATTGAAGACTATGAATTTATCATTATGGACTGTGCGCCCGGTTATAATTTATTAACTCGTAGTGGAATCGCTGCGAGTGATTGTTACTTGCTTCCGGCTCGTCCTGAACCCTTATCCTTAGTAGGAATCCAGCTATTAGAGCGAAGAATTGCCAAACTCAAAGAAAGTCACCAATCAGAACATTTAGATAATTTACAATTATTGGGCATTGTTTTTATTTTATCAGGAGGGGGTTTGTTGAGTCGTTACTATAACCGAGTAATGCGTCGGGTAAAAGAAGATTTTCCCCCTAATCGTTTATTTAATGCCTCAATTCCCATGGATGTTAATGTAGCAAAAGCAGTCGATTTATTTCAGCCTGTGGTAGCAGCGATGCCTAATTCTAGTGGTTCAAAAGCCTTCTTAAAATTAACCGAAGAATTTTTACAGAAAATTCAACAATTACCTGTAGATTCATCAGTTTAAGAGCCTTTCTTTTTTTCTTCGGCTATAATCAATATAGAAAATCAAGTCGGTAAAAAATGGTTCTCGCAATTCCCAAAACTCAACCCATAACGTTTGAAAAATTTCTTCTTTGGAAACCAGAAAATGCACTTTACGAGTTACATAATGGAGTAATTAGCGAAATGCCTCAACCTCTCGGCAAATATGAAGAAATTACTAGCTTTATAGCTGAGAAAATGATGATTGAGTATCTCCGCCTAAAATTCCCCTATCGACTGGCTAAGACTGTATTAATTAAACCAATCGAAAAAGAATCTGCCTATTTACCTGATGTACTAATTTTAAACCATCCTAATTTAATCAATGAACCCTTATGGGAAAAATCTTCAACAGTTACCACAGCAGCTTCTATTCCCTTAGTCGTTGAAGTAGTTAGTAGTAATTGGCGAGTTGACTATTTAACTAAGTTAAAAGATTATGAAGAAATGGGTATTTTTGAATATTGGATTATTGATTATTTAGGATTAGGGGGAAAAAGAGTAATTGGAGATCCTAAACGCCCCACAATTTTAATTTATCAATTGATTGAAGAAGAATACCAAGTGATGCTTTTTCAACGAAACGATAAAATTATCTCTCCCACTTTTCCAGACTTAAACTTAACTGCTAATCAAATTTTCCAAGCAGGAAATTCAGAAAAACGATTATCCTAGAAAACTTATCTAGTTTTTGTTAAAGTTGTGAGTTGTCAAAGATTACCGTATCAGAAATTTAAGATAACTGTTAACTTTCCCAAACCTTAACTGAATGTTAATATCCATTGAAAAATTATTTGGTTACAATTTAAGGATGTCAGACTCAGCTTCTATTGCTTCATAGGTTGATTAAGCGATAAATAGATTAGCTTGTTGTTTTTCCGTCTGAATCTGTTTGAAACCTCATTGTGAATCTTTCTGCAAGTAGTAGATTTACTGAACGAAGCTATTTTGAGCGTTCTTTGCGACGCTTAGAGCAAGATGTGCTAAGAATGGGAACATTTGTAGAAGAATCCTTTCGTCTCAGCCATCAATCCTTATTTGAAAGAAATCTAGAGGTAATACCCAAAATAAAAGCGATGGACAAGGATATTGACCGTTATTATCGCCAAATTGAACTAGAATGCGCTACTTTAATGACGTTACAAGCCCCTGTCGCCCAAGATTTACGATTACTGAGTGCTTTTATGCAGTTAGTTCGAGATTTAGAGCGTATTGGAGATTATGCAAAAGATTTATCGGAGATTGCCCTCAAATTATTCCCTTATCCTCCTCATTCTTGTTTAAAAGAGATAGAAATTATGTCTCGCCATGCTCAAATGATGTTAGCTACCAGTTTAGTCGCTTTAGCTGACTTAGACGCAGAGGAAGGAAAACGAGTCAAAAAACTTGATGATACAGTTGATGACTTATATGACCATCTTTACGATATTATTGCCCAACAACGGGATATAAAAGGAATCATCGAGCCAATGATTTTACTTGCATTGATTATTCGCCATTTAGAACGAATGGCTGACCATGCTACTAATATAGGTCAGCGAGTTGCCTACATTGTAACGGGTCATCGAGGCTAGAGTAGCACAAGTTAGTTAGTTAACACTTCATGATCATTTTCTTGATTTGTCCTATCCCCACACCCTCTAATACCAAGTCCAACTTATAACACCCAGTTTTTGGATAGTAAGGAGTAGGGAGAGAGCAATTTGATAACTGGGTTTTGTTAACTGGATTGAGTACAAAATCCAAATTCTGAACTCACCTTATGGTAAAATCATTCCATTGTTACAACAATAACAGACAAAACTCTTACAATGCTATCTCAAATACACACCAGTCCTTTAACCTTCAAATTCTTAGGTCATTTTTCTGAAGCAAACGCTCAAGGAGAAGATGTTAAACAAGGCTTGAAACAACCTCAAAAAACCTTACCTCCTTATTATTTCTATGATGATTATGGGTCAGAATTATTTGAACAAATTTGTGAACTTCCTGAATATTATCCAACCAGAACAGAAGCATCTATATTAACCAAATTTGCCGATGAAATTGCAACCATAACGGAAGGATGTAAATTAATAGAATTAGGAAGTGGAAGTTCTACCAAAACCCGTATTTTATTAGATGCTTATCAAAAACTGAGTTATCCTTGGCAATACATCCCCATTGATGTGAGTGGTGGGATGCTTAAATCTAGTTCAATACAGTTGCAAAAAGACTATCCTTCCTTAGCAATTCATGGATTAGTTGGAACTTATCATCAAGCCTTAACTTATTTGCAGTCTCATATTGATTCCCCTCGTTTATTATTCTTTTTAGGTAGTTCTATTGGTAATTTTAATCAGCAACAATGTGAAGCGTTTTTGACAGAGATTTCTCAAGCATTAACCCCTCATGATTACTTTCTCCTAGGACTCGATTTACAAAAGCCCATTGCTATCTTAGAGTCTGCTTATAACGACAGCTTGGGCGTAACGGCTCAATTTAATTTGAATATGTTATCTCACCTAAATCGGCGTTTTCAAGGTGATTTTGATTTGGGACTTTTTCAACATAAAGCCGTTTATAACACTTCCGACAATCAAATTGAGATGTATCTCAACTGTCAACAAAATCATACGGTCACTTTAGACGCATTAGATTTACATATTTCCTGCCAGAAAGGAGAGAAAATTTTAACCGAAATTTCTCGCAAATTCGATTTAGAATTAATGAAACAACAGTTGAATCAGTTAGGATTAACCCCCATTGAAACCTTTACCGATGAGCAAAACTGGTTTGGTTTGATTTTATGTAAAAAATCAATAGATAGTAATTCTCCTAAGCTATTTCGCCAAAAATAATTAAACAAAACTGGCAAGGGCGGGTTGTGCTAAATGCTATATTCTACAAGGGTCTAACCTTCCTTTTAACCCGCTCTATCTATATATAGTCCTACGCACTTATGCTGAGAACAGGAGGCAGAAGTAAGAGAGGAAAAGGTTTAATTTTAAGGTTTAATTTTTAAGTGTTAATTGTGCATAGCACCCCATCACCATTAGTGATATTAAGCCCATTCAATGTATAATTGACCACAGATTCTTCATACTTTTCCACAAGCTTTATAACCTATATGATCCCCAAACTTATTATTCACGGTGGTGCAAGTTCTTTAGATGACAAAGGTGGACTGCAAGCGGTTCGTCAATCTCTACAAGACATTGTAGCCGAAGTCTATCCCTTGCTTCAACAAGGCGCAACGGCAGTAGAAGCAGTTGTTCACGGTTGTCAGCTACTCGAAGATGAACCTCGATTTAATGCAGGAACCGGATCGGTTGTTCAATCAGATGGACAAGTAAGAATGAGTGCATCTTTGATGGATGGGGGGAAACAGAGTTTAAGCGGGGTTATTAACGTATCTAGAGTCCAAAATCCCATTATTTTAGCCAAATATCTCCAAGAGGAAAGCGATCGCATTCTTTCAGATTACGGTTCTGGAGAATTGGCCAGAGAACTAGGTATTCCCAGTTATGATCCCTTAACCGATTTTCGCATCCAAGAATGGGTTGAAGAACGAAAAGATAACTTTCAGCGCAAAATGGCCACCCTTTACGCCAACCCTAACACAGAAGCGAGACGGGGAACGATTGGGGTGGTCGCCCTAGATGATGGGGGAAATATTGCAGCCGGAACTTCTACAGGGGGAAAAGGACTAGAACGCATCGGTAGGGTGAGCGATTCAGCCATGCCCGCCGGAAATTACGCTAATTCGAGTGCAGGAGTCAGTTGCACAGGGGTAGGAGAAGATATCATTGACGAATGTTTAGCTGCTAAAATTGTGGTTCGGGTCACCGATGGGTTAAGTCTTCCCCAAGCCATGGAAAAATCCATGCAGGAAGCTAAAATCAATAAACGGGATTTTGGAGCGATCGCAATTGATAAAACAGGGGTGATATCTTGGGGAAAAACCGCAGAAATTATTCTAGGGGCTTACCATACAGGGGAAAAGATGGGAGACACCTTAGAATGGCACAATGAAGAGTTATTTGGCTTTATTGAGTAATCTAGCTGTTCGTAAGGAGAGATAAGCTGTTCATCACCGCGCATTGGTATGTGAAGACTGCAAGGGAGTAGGGAGAGGGGAGTGGGGAGAGAGTTTGAGGATTGGTACTAAAAGACCCAAGACCCAGTTTAAATGCGTCTTAGCTTACCAAAGCTTAAGATTAGCCATAATCTAAAATAAAAGCATTACCCAAACGAATATTGAATAATTGCTTCTGATAATTCCTTATATATGTGGAATAAAAGATTAATTTAAGATAACATATGGAGAAACCGTCAGAAAAAATACAAATTGTTCATCTCTTTTGAGTAATCCTAAAAAAGGTCATAACTTATGAATATGAAAAGGCACAATCAAGATGGTTACTTATAACGTTACCCTAATTAATCACCCTCAAAACTTTCGGAAAACCATAGCCATTCCTGATACAGAATCAATCTTAGATGAAGCATCAGAACAAGGCATTACAATTCCCTTTGAATGTGTCGTCGGAAGTTGTGCAACCTGTCAAGGAATGCTTATTTCTGGGACAGTTGATCAATCAGAACAAATCTTTTTAAGTGAACAAGATATCGAAAAAGGGGCCGTCTTAACCTGCGTCGCTAAACCCACTTCCGATTGTGTCATTGAAATTGAACTTGACCATTATTTATAATCTCCCATTGGCCTCCATTATACTTCTGACTCTAGAATATGACAGATTTGGTCAATTTCTCCCGGCTTCAAGGGAATAGTTGGGGAAGATTCCCAATCTTCATCCTCATCATCCATCATAAATTCCTCCTTAGAATAGGAGACGACCTCTGTATAATCGGTTTTTTCTGCGATTTGATTGATTAACGTATTCAGAGAACGCTCAATGTAGCATAAAGCTCCTACGCTCTCTTGATCATCAGGATAGTTGAAGACATGGAGATCGTCTCTAAGTTGTGTCAAAGAAATCTGGGTTTTTAACAATAAAGAGAGGTCTTGAGGGGAATTCATAGGCATTTACTCAACTAAAATTCAACTTTGTCAATCTTTCTTAACAATAGCGAAAATTACAGAGACATGGGGTGATACGCTTGCTCAATTTTAGTGATGTTTATTACACATTTCCTGTGATATTACTGACTTTTGCTGACCATTGTTGTTTGAATGATTCAACCACTTGATTGAGTCCCACGGAATTAGATGCTTTAAACAGCAAGCGATCGCCTGAAATAACGCTCTCCATCAACGCTTGCACCAATTCCTCATGAGTTTTGACGCAAATTGTCTCAATTCCCTCTGCACCCACTGCGATCGCTTCGGCTTGAGGATCATCGACTAAGATTAACAACCGATCTATCCCCAATTCTTTCGCCCTTTCTCCCACCTGTTGATGCAACGCTGGTGATTGTTCTCCCAACTCCTTCATCGTGCCTAATACCGCCAAATAACGGCTTCCAGAGGTATCTTTAAGCAACGCTAAGGCTGCAAGCATTGACTCTAATCCTGCATTATAGGTTTCATCTAAAATTACCACATCGGAAGGTAAAACGTAACGCTGCGATCGCCCTTTTGGTAAATCCACCGTAATTCCTTGAGTTAACCTTGCCCAATCTAAGTCTAGTACCTTAGTAACTGCCAAAGCGGCTAAATAATTCAGCGCATTGTGACGACCGGGTAAAGGTAGGGGAAATTTTATTCCTTCTACGTCTAAAATCCCCTGTTCTACAATTTTTCCCTGTAAATCTCCCCCTTCTAACCCATAAGTAATCGTTTCCCCCGACCAAACCTGTGCCGCCGTTTTTAATAGTAAAGGATTATCATGATTGAGAATTGCCACACTATTACTCGGCATTTCTGCTAATAATTCACATTTGGCTTGGGCGATCGCCTCCCGTGATCCTAAGCGTCCAATATGTGCCGTTCCCACATTCGTAATAATACCGATATCTGGCTGGCCGATTTGGCTGAGAAGGGCAATTTCTCCCCGTCCTCGCATCGCCATTTCAAGAATCGCATAATCATGGTTGGGTGTTAGATCCAAGAGGGTTTTAGGTACACCAATTTCATTATTATAATTCGCTTCAGTTTTGTGAACCCTTCCGTAAATTCCCAGACAACCAGCGATTAATTCTTTCGTTGTTGTTTTTCCTACTGAACCTGTAATGCCAATGATAGGAATTTTAAATTGATTGCGCCACCAATGAGCAATTTTTTGA
The DNA here is from genome assembly GCA_051439375.1 of Microcystaceae cyanobacterium. Classification (GTDB taxonomy): domain Bacteria; phylum Cyanobacteriota; class Cyanobacteriia; order Cyanobacteriales; family Microcystaceae; genus JBGTGT01. The sequence continues at coordinate 27,905 of JBFRWB010000014.1, read as the reverse complement.
TAGGCTTCGAGGGTATCTGGCACAACAATTTGAGGAATTTTATTAGGGGATACCACCGAGATAGGATGATCGACAATTAAGGCCGTTGCCCCCTTTTCAATGGCTTTTTCTACAAAAGAATGCCCATCAAAGGTCTCTCCTCGTAAGGCAAGAAAGGCTTCTCCTCCGTTTAAATACCGAGTATCAGTACCGATACAAGAAATAAAGTGATCACCTATTTCTTCGTGGGGATTTACGGATTGAGCTTGCAATATTTCACGGAGTTTGGGAACACTAAACATTGGCAACATTACTGACCTCAGAAATAATAATAAGCGTAGTCACTTAAGCACAAAAAAGGTTTAAAAAGTGATTAAGATCACACACAAAAAGTGCTTTAATACGTTAATCTATAGAGATGAAAGCTTTAGCTTTTGGTCCACTATTGTGAAGACTGGTCTTGACCAAATCTTTATAAAAATTTGGAAGACATCTTAAATTGAGCGAATAACAATGAGCCTCTATTTATCTAGACTACATTCCTCTATCCCCCCCTAATATTGTGTCATGTACCTTGATAGGACGAGTAATCGAAGAAAAGGTTGCGACTCTGTTTAATACATTAAGTCTAGACCCACCCAATCGATTTAACCCGCAATCGTACAGCCCACAACCATAATCTATCACAAGGAGGGCTGCCCCTATGAATCCTAATTTTAATCGCTTACACTCTCAAACCAATCGTCAGAACACCCGCTTAGAAGAGCAGGTGATCTATGATTATTTTTTGGAGGCAGTACAAACCAACTCTCCCGAACAACTGATTGAAGATTTTCGCCGTTTATTTATTGAAGGAAGAGGCTTTAAAAAGTCACAAGTTTACACGGCTGTGGAGAGAATTGTTAAATCAAAAGAATCAGAATATAACTTTAATTATTTCTTTAATCGTTGTTGTCATATTTTAATTAACCGATGGCAAATGCAGCCCCAATTACAGGGATCTATTCCTGAATTAATCAGCATTTTTGATAATCTTCCGCCACCAAGAAACGGATATCACAATACACCTAATCGTCTAAGGCAATTAGTTAAAAATTTTACCCAATCTGATCACTTTGTCAAGCTACAACGTTTGACAAGGGTTGTTAATGGCAAGGGGCAAAATTCCCCATCTGTTGGTAATTTGATTCACCGTTATCCCTATCTTTATAATCATTGTTTGTTAGGGGATGAAAGCAGCGAAGAACACCAACAAACCGTGAGAAAAATTAAAGTACAAACAGAACGCCGTTACGAGGTTAGTTTGTCCCGTTATGTCACGTATAAAGTACGAATGGCACAAATGGCAAGAAGTAAGCCAGAACAAGGACGACGCATTATTAACCCAGTTAAAAACCCCACTTTATTAACAGACCAAGAGTTAAATCGCTCCCTTAAACATTATATGGGAACCGTAGGAAATGGTTATACGTATAAAAGTCTTTCCCATAGTTTTAGCACTAGCACGGTGCATACACCGACCTTTGGGGCGTATAAAGATGAATTATATGAATATTTAATGGCAGCTATGTCAACTCAAAAGGGAAAAAGCCAATTTAACCGTAAAATTTATAACTTACTGCAAAACACTTTACCTGAATGTGATCATCAAAAACCCAGTGAATTTTTAATGCTGCGAACCGCTAGCCAATTGCTAAACTATTTAATTGTAGAAAGTCCGAATAATCCTCAGCATTATGTTTTCATTGATTTAATTAGTAATATGGGCGTAACTCGAACTGTTGGGTTACTGCTTAAAGTGGTATTAATTTGTAATAAGGTTAAACCCTATCTTGAGAAACGGTTTTCTATTTTATTTAACCACTATGAAGGCTTTACTAAAGATGGTGTTCCTTGGTTAGTGAAATCTTTGGAAAATATGCAGCTTGCCTTTAGTGTTCACTTTGGTAAAGTAGATTTATCTTGTCTGAGTCAGGTAAAAATGAGATAGGTGCTTAAGCATCCCTATCCCCTACCGCTTTGTGTTCCTTTCTTAGCGGGCTTTTTGCATAACTTTGTACTGATAACTTAACAGATTTAACCAATTTTTAAGATTCTTGTGTGTCCTGAGACGATATCATTGCCTTGTGTCTTTCTATACGCTTTGCATTTTGTATTAACGAAACTTTTTATCAGTAGTCTGTAAGTGCATGAAAAAAAACTCAAGTTCCCCTAAATGGTTTATCTTTAACCGCTTAAGTATCCGCTCTAAGTTGCAAGCAATTATTTTGCTATGCTGTTTAATTGTTTTTTTAATAGCAGGATTTATTAGTTATACCACAGCTAGACGTGCTTTAAGAGCCAGTATTTATGAGGAATTAACTGCCCTAAGAGCCAGACAGGCTTATACTTTAACTGAATATTTTGATAGAATAGGTAAAGAGATAGATACATTTAGTAAGGGTCCTCGTTTGGTTGATGGATTTAAAGGGCTTCAATCTGCTTATCAAGAGTTACAAGAAACAGAGATTTCTGAGCAACAAGAAAAGGAGTTAAGAGATTATTACCAGAAAGAAATTATCCCTAGATTAAATATTGTTTCCCAAGATGAGGCATCTGTTAATACTTATTTTCCCAAAACGAATGCAGGGAAAAACTTACAGTATCATTACATTGCTAACAATCCTAACCCAATTGGTGAAAAGGAGAAATTAGATAAAGCAGATGATAACAGTACATATAGTGCGATTCATTCTCAAGTTAATCCACTTTTTGTACGGTTTGCTAAGTTTTTAGAATATTATGATGCTTTTATGATTAACCCCCAAGGGGAGATTATTTACACAATTGCCAAAGAAATTGACTTAGGGACGAATGTGAAAACAGGTGTTTATTCAGATAGTAGCTTAGGAAAAGTGTTTCAGGAAATCGTGTCATCTAAAGACCCGAATCTAATTACCAGTATAGATTTTGCCAACTATCGTCCCTCTTTTGATCAACCGGCCGCTTTTGTTGCTTCAGCAATTCATGAGAATGGAGAGTTTTTAGGGGTTTTAGTTTTTCAACTTTCTATTGACCGAATTAATAATGTGATGACGGTTAATAAACGGTGGCAAGAAATTGGTTTAAATAAAACAGGAGAAAGTATTTTAGTGGGTCAAGATAAGCTACTCAGAACTGATCCTCGATTATTCTTAGAAGACCCAGAGGAATATTATAAATCACTAGAAAAAATCGGTTATACGACCCAGCGAATCAACAAAATTAAAAATAGAAACACTCCTATTTTGAAACAAGAAGTTGATACTATTGCCGTCGAAAAAGCATTCCAAGGTCAAAAAGGAACAGAACTAACAAAAGACTATAGAGGTGTCCCTACTTTAGTCTCTTATCAATTAATTCCTGTTGGGACTTCTGATTTTAGTTGGGCGTTAATCACCAAAATGGATGAAGCAGAAGCCTTTGCCCCCATTAATCGCCTCAACTATTTACTATTAGCGACGGCCGCCATTATAATCCCCCTTATGGTCTATCTGGCTAATTGGTTATCTAAATTATTTATTGACCCCATTAAACGTTTAGTGGCAGCCAGTCGCCGTTTATCTCAAGGAGAAACCAATGTAACAGTAGATATTCAAGGTCAAGATGAATTAGGAGAATTAGGACAAGCATTTAATGAAATGTCCCACAGTCTTCAAGTTCAAAACACAGCCTTAAATGATAAGATTCAAGAAAACGAAGAATTGCTACTTAATTTATTACCCCCTGAAGCGGCTAAACGCTTCTTAGGTGGAGAAAAAAGCTTTGCTGATAGCTACACCGACGTTTCTATTATTTATGGTGAGGTTGAAGGTTTCTCCCAGTTAGCTGCTCGTGTTACCCCTGAAGAATCGGTGCAACTCTTAAATCAATTAATTGGTGCATTTGACGAATTAACCGAATCTTATGGTGTAGAAAAACTAAAAACAGTGGGGACAACTTACATTGCTATTTGTGGCTTATCAGTTCCTAGAATTGACCATGCTAAACGCAGTGTTGATTTTGCTGTTGCGATGGTTCAAGCTGCACAGAAGTTCAGCCAATATCATAACTGTGATGTTACCCTAGATGTTGGCATTCATTCAGGGTCAATTGTGGGTGGAATTGTCGGTAAATCTAAATTTATTTATGAAGTTTGGGGAGATACAATGAAAATTGCCCACGGGATTCATAGTTCGCCTAAAGATGATGTGATTCAAGTTTCTGAACCCGTTTATTTAGCTTTAGAACAACTCTATCACTTCAAGTCACTCCCACCTATTTCAGTTAAAGGAATTGGGGAAATTGCTATTTGGGAACTAGAACAATTATCTGTGCAACCAACCGAAACAGATGATTCTGGTAAGATGAATGAAGAAAACGAGGAACAGGAGATAAAATAATGAGAAATGATTTATTGTGGTGGGTTGTTACTTTAATATTGGGGTTTCCCATTCTAATGATTGGGCTAGGAGAAGTTTCTTTCTTCTTAGAAAAACGGAAATCTCCCCAATTAGAATTAGTTCAAATTCTGCGTAATTTAGTTGTTCCCACTTTAGCTGCTTTTGTCATTGTTCAAAGAATCCTGCAATTACCCCATGAAGGTGTTTTTTATCGACTGATAGAAAGTCTTGTATTTATCAGCTTAACCTACTTAGCATTAACCTCCATCAATCAATTTCTATTTAGTGGTGCAGCTAAAAGTTCATGGCGGGCTAATGTACCGAAAATCTTCTTAGATTTAAGTCGTACTTTTCTTGTTCTAGTCGGAACGGCGATTATCCTTTCTACTGTTTGGGAAGCAGATTTAGCGGGTTTATTAACTGCTTTAGGCGTGGGTTCTTTGGTTATTGGTTTAGCCTTACAAGATAGTTTAGGCAATATTTTTTCAGGGATTACTTTACTGTTTGAAAAACCTATTGCTATTGGTGATTGGGTTAAAGTAGGAGAAGTTTATGGAGAAGTTTTGGAGATTACTTGGCGTTCCGTTCATCTATATACCTTTGATAAACATCTAGTAATTGTTCCTAATTCAGAATTAGCGCAAGGTAATTTTCGTAATTTTAGCCGACCTGAACCCCTGCATGGAATTTCTGTTGAATTAGGTTTTTCCTGTGATGATCCGCCTAATAAAGTGATTCCTCTACTTAAACAAACCGCCTTAGAAACCATTGAGGTTTTATCTAAACCTGAACCAACGGTTCTTCTCAGTAGTTATGGTGATTTTGCTATTAACTATAAAACTATCTTTTTTGTTAAAGATTATATTCAAGGGGTTAGAAGTGAACATGATTTCAAAGTTCGTATTTGGTACGCTTCCCAACGTCATAATTTAACAATGCCTTATCCAACGAGTGTTCAGTATGAATATGAATCAACTGCGTCAAATGAAGACACAGAGAAAGACAAGATAGTAGAGATTTTAAAAACTGTTCCGGGTTGGAACCTTTTAAGCCAAGAAGTATTAGTCCAAACTTATAATAAATCTAAACTCATCACTTTTTCTGAGGGAGAAATTATTATTCAGACCCATCAAACCCTGAATGAGTTTTATGTCATTATTGAAGGGAAAGCAGAAATGTCGATCATAGATAAAGACCATCATCATAAAGTATTAAGCTATCTCTTTAAAGGTGATGTTTTAGCAGAAAAATCAGCCCTTCTTTCAGGACGCATTAGCGATACGACTATCACAGCTTTAGAAGATATCATTTTACTAGCTATTGATATTGATACCTTGCAATCTCTGATGAAAGACTATCCCTTACTCGCAACTAAAATCGGGGAACTTATGGAATTGCGCCGCAAACAAATCCATTAATAATTAATAAATAAACTTGTCTATCTACTCTTATCCTGATTAGTTGTTAAATTAATTAACAAGAGTTTTAATAACGATAAAATTAGTGGTAAAATAGCGGTTATAATTAAATTAAGCTTATCTAATGTCATCCTTGAACTGGTATCTAGTTTCAACTCGTCCCTATAAACGAGATTTATTCCTTAAGCAATTAGACTTTGCTATCGGACAGCATCAGTTAAATGAAATCTTTCTTGACCAATTTACCCCGACTGATGAAATTTATAAAGATATGGTTCTTATTCAGGTTAGTGATTTACAATTAGCCCGAACTTATCTGAGTCAAATTGATCACTTTCAAAAAATAGAACCAAGGGCTTTATCAGAAAAACAAGTCCAACAGTTTCTTAAGAGTTGTTCTTAGAATCTATAAACTATTCACGATGAACTATTGCTCTATGACTCAAATTGTTGCCACTTTCTACAAATTCGTTGATTTACCTAATTGTGAAGCGAAACAAAAGGAGTTGTTGGAAATTTGTCAACAATCTCAGGTTAAAGGGACAATTTTATTAGCCAAAGAAGGTATTAATGGTACAATTGCTGGCGATCGCACAGGAATTGATAGGGTATTAAACGTATTGCGTTCAGATGCAAAACTTCAAGATTTGGAGTTTAAAGAATCCTATGCAACTTATCCTCCTTTTAAACGGCTAAAGGTACGAATTAAGTCAGAAATTGTTACTTTTGGTCAACCTAATGCCAATCCTAATGAACAGGTGGGAGAATACATTTCGCCCCAACAGTGGAACGAATTACTGCAAGATCCAGAGGTTACGGTCATTGATACTCGTAATGACTACGAAGTAGCGATTGGTAGCTTTAAAGGGGCGAAAAATCCTCATACGGACTCATTTCGGCAGTTTCCTGACTATGTAGCGCAACAATTAGATCCGCAGCAACATACTAAAGTGGCCATGTTTTGCACTGGGGGAATTCGTTGTGAAAAAGCGTCTTCTTATTTACTGAGTCAAGGTTTTAAAGCGGTGTATCATCTTAAAGGCGGTATCTTAAAATATTTAGCAGAAATTCCCGACGAAGAAAGTTTATGGGAAGGAGAATGTTTTGTTTTTGATGAACGAGTCGCAGTCAAACAAGGGTTATCAGAAGGAAGCTATGAACTCTGTTTGAGTTGTGGTTATCCCCTTTCAGCAGAAGATAAAGCCTCACCCCACTACGAAGAAGGAATTAGTTGTCCCTATTGTTATTAACTTAATGTAGATTTAATTTAGATATCATCCATCATCGGCATTAACTGTAATACGCCCATGGCTAACCCTTTAGTATCTAAAGATTGAGCCTCAAAAACTGCCAGCATATCTGATAGTTGAGGATTTCCTTTTGATGAACCTGTCACTCCCATGGCGATAATTAAACCGCAACAACCTTCAGTTATTCCACACCGATAGTCCCATTTTTTACGGGCTTCTTTGTGTTGGGGATCATTTTGCAAGAATTCCCCAAAAATAAATAAATCGCCATTTTCAGTTTGTAAAATTCCTAGATCATAATGGGTATCTGAGACAGGATCTTCCCCCGGATTAAAGCAAATTCCCTTAAGTCCCCCCGATTGCTGGATAGTTTTAATCATTTCTTTTGCTTTGGGGCGAGAGGTTTGAATTAAGACCACTGGCATCCCTTCCCCTTCGATGGGATAGTTAATTCCACTCGCTTGATAATAGGTTTTTGGCCGTTCTTCTAATCGCTCAATAATTGACCAAGGAATCATTCCCAAACTGAGAAAGGCGTTATCAGGAATCAAATCATCCCGAATGGAAAGTCGAACATTATCGGAAATATTAAAAGGATTATCTTCATCTAAATCCAACATATCCAATAATTCGCTGGCTAAATCTGGTAAAGTAGAAACCTCAATGGATAGGGTAGGAGTTGGCTTGCCATCCAGAAGATAGTCAATCTCGTAGCGTTCTCGGATGTCAGGAATCGGATCTTCTGAGAGTTCTTCATCGTAATCATCCAGAAAATTAGTAAAGGCTTCAAGGACGTAACAGAGAGTTTTTGCTTCTTCTTCGTCTAAAAAGGGTCGAATTCCTTCGTAGGGATGAATACTACCAAATAGGGGATAAATTTCATCTGGGGCTAGATCCCCTAAATCCTCGTCTTCATCGACAAATTCTTGGGCTTCGTAGTTTAAAAACCAACAATCTTGTGATAAAAATGCTTGTTCTAACGCTTCAGTTTCTTCTTTTGTGATGGCGGCGGTGCGAAATTGTTTTAATGATTCAATGGAACGATAGAAAATGACTCCATATTCTTGTCCCATCATACCCATGACACAGGCGTAGAGGGTGTCAATGCCACCATGATTAACCTGAATCGCAATAATGTCATAATCTGCCAAATTTTCCCACGGTTCACAAGACCAAAGGGTGGCAGCGTGATCGGTTAAAATCGGTTCGCTAGCGGGAGGAAGTGCAGGGGGACGAGATTGATTAACCGCTTCAAAGCTGCGGAATAATTCGTTAATAATGGGTAATTCGGGGACATAATCAATGGCAATATCAAGGTTTTGTAGCGCACCTCGCAAAAAAAACTGAATTTCCCGATTCCGAACCACAATTTTTTGAGGACGGGCAGGTTGAGCCGGACTGTGGGGGGTTTCAATGGCTTTGATTAAGGTTCGCACCACAGCCTCAAGTCCCGTTTCTGGGGAGACAATTTCCATGGCTCTAACAAACCCTTCTGAGCCATCGACCCATATAATACAATCTCCTTCCGATGGGCGATCGCCCACCTCCATCTCCTTGAGATTAGACAGGGGACGACGATCTCCTTCCCAGACACTGGGAATTTGGGGCAATTTTTGTAGGCGGTGTTGTGTCGTCTGAGGGAGATTAGTCATAAAGTACAAATATATAATATTATCCAGTCTAGCAGGTTGGTCGAAGCTGGGTTACTTATATAGATTACTTGAAGGTGCAATCTTTAAGCATCTAGCCATTGTACCGAAACCCCTACAAAAATTAACAGGTAAAAACGATCTAATTGTAGAACATATAGTCGTTTTTCATCTTTCGTTTCTCCCTAGTCTTTACTTTATAATTGTTGTCAACGTACAACTAAGAGAATTAGAGTGAAGTCTTTAATGGTAGTGGGAACGACATCCCACGCAGGAAAATCTTTTCTGACGACAGCTATCTGCCGTATTCTGGCACAACAAGGATGGCATGTGACCCCTTTTAAGGGGCAAAATATGGCGTTAAATGCCTATGTGACCAATACAGGGGGAGAAATCGGTTATGCTCAAGCGGTACAAGCGTGGGCGGCCAAGGTCAATCCGATAGTAGAAATGAACCCAATTCTCCTTAAACCCCAAGGAAATATGACTTCTCAGGTTATTTTAAAGGGGAAAGCTGTGGGGATAACCACTGCAACCGATTATTACCGAGATTACTTTGATTTAGGCTGGAAAACGATTACAGAATCCATTGATCGCCTAACCATGGAATATGATTTCTTAGTCGCAGAAGGGGCAGGAAGTCCGGCGGAAATTAACCTTAAACACCGAGATTTGACCAATATGCGAGTGGCTCGTCATCTGAACGCCCCAACGTTACTGGTAGTGGATATTGATCGCGGCGGTGCATTTGCCCATGTGGTGGGAACTTTACAGTTATTAGAGCCAGAAGAACGAGCTTTAGTCAAAGGAATTGTTATTAATAAATTTCGAGGGCAGCGATCGCTTCTTGACAGTGGGATCGAATGGTTAGAAAACTATACTAATATTCCCGTTTTAGGGGTGATTCCTTGGCGAGATCAGCTATTTCCGGCTGAAGATTCCTTAAGCCTATTAGAACGTCCTTCTCGGAAAAGTAATGCTGAGTTACAGATAACGGTCATTCGATTGCCGAGAATCTCTAATTTTACGGATTTTGATGCCTTAGAATCGGAAAAAAGCGTTTCTATTACCTATCTTCCCCCTGACGGTCATTTGGGTTATCCTGATGCTGTGATTTTACCGGGATCTAAAACAACGGTTAATGATTTAACCACCCTTCATCAAAGTGGGATGGCTGAACAGATCAAGGATTATGTAGGCGCAGGGGGTGTTATTTTGGGAATTTGTGGTGGTTTTCAAATGTTAGGAGAAAGTGTGCAAGATCCTCAGCAATTAGAGGGATTAATTTTTGAGCAGGAGGGATTAAAGTTACTTCCCCTAACAACTCAAATTGTGAGGGATAAAATTGCTCGTCAACGACAAGTAATGTCTCTTTATCCTCAGTCTGGCCTTCCTATTAGTGGATATGAAATTCATCAAGGATATACTCAATTGCTATCTTCTTCAGCCCAACCTTATTCTTTGTTATTTGATGATCCTAATTTGGGAATGGTTAATCAAGAGCAATTAGTGTGGGGCTGTTACTTACATGGTTTGCTTGATAATGGTGCATGGCGACGAACATGGTTAAATTATCTGCGTCAAAGGAGAGGTTTACCTGCTTTACCCACAGGAATTTCCAATTATAGAGAACAACGGGAGAAAAATATCGATGCGATCGCTCAACTGGTTAATGATACGGTAGATTTAACCCCGCTATTATGAGTTTGGCGTTACCTCCACTTTTACCTCTACCTTAAAATTAGAGGCTTATATTCATTATTTTTCGGTCAATAACGGAGATACAACAACAATGACGGTTACAGTCCATTTTTTACCCGATGATGTTACAATTAAAGCCCAAGCTGGCGAACCTATGTTACAAGTTGCAGAAAGGGCAGGGGTTTATATTCCGACAGGATGTTTAATGGGATCTTGTCATGCTTGTGAGGTAGAATTAGGAGATGGAACGGAGGTTTGTGCCTGTATTAGTGCGATTCCATCAAATACTAACCATTTAACCATTAATCTTTATGTTGATCCCCTCTGGTAACCGAAAGAGCAGTGGTATCCAAACCCTTAATTAACGTCCTGGAAAACCGACATACCAAAAGTAAGTAACCATGGGAATTAAAGTTGCGAGGGATAACAAAACAATCACCCATATAGTGGCGTTTTGATCATCCGTTTCTTCGGCCGTAGTAAAAGTACTTTCAATATTAATTGCTTCTACTTGGGGCGCACCGGGATCGGGTTTTCCTGCTAAGATAGCCGAAAGGCGATCGCTAATATCTACAGCTGCTTGATTATATTTAGCTTTACTAACAGGAATTCGAGCCGTTTCAAAAGCAACACTATCTGCTAATTCATCAGACATAATGTCTTTGATTCCATCCCCTGTGCGAATCGCAATATTATTGGTTAACGTATCAATAGTTAATAGGGTTTGATTGGTTTGTGCTTCAGGGGTTGAATACCATTTTTGCCATAGCTTGTCGGTAAAGCTATCCATGGTTTCATCGTAGTCTAAGCGACGAACAACGACTAAATGGACATTATTTCCCGTTTCGTTGGCTAATTTTTTCAATTGATTGCTGATTTTACCTTCAGTGCTTAAACTTAAGGCTTCCGCTTGATCAATCACCCAAGGAGATGAATCAGCATTTAAGTTAGGTAAATCATAGACTCCCGTAGCAAAAGCAGGATTTCCTTGTAAAAATAAACTAAATAAACCAATAGATAGGAAGATAGCGAGTCCTTTACCAATGGTTTTCAGGAAAGTGTTGTGAATTAGACGATCTTTCATATTCTCTGAGAAATTCTAGTATGAGGGCATTGTCTGATCATATAGGGATTTGGTTTTAAATTGTCAACTTTCAGTTGTTAGAAACTGAATCAAAACTGGGCATATTGTAACTGAACCAAATGTGTATGATGGCAATTGCCATTGAAGAGGTAATTATGAGTCGTCGGACTGAAGCCGAAAAAATTATTCGTTCCCATGTATTATGGGCAATGGGGGGCGGATTAATTCCTATTCCTTTTGTTGACTTTGCTGCGGTGACTGCTATTCAATTAGAGATGTTACAACAACTCGCTCGCCTTTACAACGTTCAATATAACCAGAGTACAGGAAAAGCCTTTGTTTCTGCCTTAACGGGAACAACGATCGCACGACTGGGTGCGAGTATGCTTAAAGTCATTCCGGGGGTAGGAAGTATGTTAGGAGGAGTTTCTATGTCTGTTATGTCTGGTGCATCTACTTATGCAGTCGGACAGGTTGCCATTCAGTTATTCTCCACAAAGGGAAGTTTTATGGATCTTGATCTGGATGTGATGAAAACGGCTTATGAACAAGCGTATGAGGAAGGGAAAAGTTATGTCTCTGACTTAGAAGATCAAGAGGAAGCGGCGGCCGATGTCTATCAAGCGTTAGAAAAATTAGGAAAACTCAAAGAACAGGGAATTATTTCAGATGCGGAATTTGAAACTAAAAAACAAGAATTATTAGAGCGCATTTAAAAGCGTTGTCGGTGTGAGGTATTAATCACTATTCATACCCCCCAACAAAACTGACCTTAAGATTGGACACAACCGCTATAATTAGTTTAACGTCAGTTACGGATAGGCAATTAGACTGTGAAGATTAGGCTTTAGTCATGAAGTTTCAAGTCTTATGTCATACTTCTGTATTTACGATTATTTACGGTTGGAAAATCCTCTATATCTATGACAAATTTGAGGTATGTCGTGATAAAGTCTGAGCCTAGTTAACAGATACTTTATCCTTCAATCATTCTGCCCTGTTTAAAGGATATAATTGCTATAATCCTACTTTGTCCCCTAGTTTTTGCAGCAATCGCTATTTTTAAGAGGAATTGAACTCAATGCTCTACCTCGCAGAAGTTATCAGACAAAACCGAGCCTTTATGGGAGGCATGAAAACCGAATTAAAACTCCTTGCTTGTCAGCATAATGACCAAACATGGAGTGCAATTCCCAACGATGAGATGATCTCTACAGAAGAGGTAGAACAGGCGTTAGGTGAAGGGACGTTAATGACAGTACAGTTGGGGATGAATAAACAAATTCAAGAAGTCCCCAAACTGGCCGGAACCGAATTAGTACGACAGTTACAGCGTCTCTCCCGTCTGTCAGAAAAACTCAAAGATCAACAGGATGAGATTGAGCAGTGGAAACAGTCCTTAACCTATCAAAGTCAAGAGTTGTCCCGTCGAGAGATGGAAATTCAGTCGCAGTTTGAACAACTAGAAGAAATGGAGCAGGAATATCAACAAATTGAGCGTCGCTGTCGAGATGTAGAAGAAGCAGAGGAAAGAATAGCGAGAAAGCAGCAACAACTGGACGCAATGAAAGATAGTTATGGTCTGTCGGTAGAATTACCACCAGATCAGATGAGTCGTCTTAAAACGGTGATTCATCGTCTCTCTCATAAAATTGACGAGAATGATGTCCCTTGGAACTATACCCGTCTTGCTTTAGAAGCACTACAACATCAAAAAAAGATTTTACTTGGTTACTGGGAACAATTACGGCAACAACAAGGAGAATTAGAGGAGAAACGACAAGCATTAGAAGTTCAGCATCAGAATATTCAGCGTCAAAAGCAAGAACTAACCGCTACACAACAATCCTTAGCAGAAATTAGAACGCAAGTACAGGTTCAGCAAGCTATTTTAGAAAGTAAACAGGATCTTCTTAGTCAATTATCAGTCAATCGACAGTTAACTGAAGACATACGAGAATGCCTTGAGCAAGGGGTAAGCGGGACAGCAGGAAGTGAAAATCATATCAGAATAGATGTTCATAGTTTAGAAGAAATGCCCCTCAGTGAATTAGAAAGAGTTGTTAATTCGCTTAAAGAAGATTTAGATAAAATTGTCCAATTTGTCAATGATCAAGAAGAAGAATTGAGTTTACAAATTCAAGGTGTCAATGAACTACAGGCTAAATTAGAAACAGCCAATGAATATGACAGAGTAACCTTAGAACAAGAGTTAGCTGATGAACAAGAAGCCAAACGAATGTTAGATGAAACCCTAGTGGGTCAACGACGTACTCTAAAGGAACGACAAGATACTTTTATGGGTCATTTACGAATTTTACGCCGTCGTCAAGGGGTCATTGATTTAGAAGAACATGAGCATTATCGTATGAATTTAGAGCCGATTTTACAACAATTAGAGGCTGCCTCTCAGGAGAAAACAGAGGAAATCCAGCGTCTGGAATCGGAAATTGAGCAATTACGGAGTAGCTTATCTAATGTGAAAGATGTCTTAGGACAACAAGAGTCTGAATATCAAAACAAAGCAGACAATTTAGCAGAGCAAGAACAAGCTTATCAACAAAGCGAGCGAGAATTTATTCAGTTAGAAACTCGTCTTCATTGGTATCAAGAAGCTTTACAACCAATACAGGATGAAGCTGATAAATTAGGTCAACTGTTGGAAGGTTTATCTCAATGGTTTATCCCCATGCAAGAGTAGTGTAGGCGGTAACTGTAAAGCAGATGCCTAAAGATTTACGAAATTTATAAAATAGAGGTAATGAGAATTTGCTAATCTGGGATCAGAGCATCTTAACCTTCTCTTATTCTCTATATATCTCTGTCTTTTTTAAGTCTATGCCTTGGCCTCGTATTATCAGTGCTATCGTAGCGATCGCCCTTGCCCTTGGATTAATGATCGTTGGTGGATGGTATTTCACCTTTGGAATTTGTTTATTAGTCTTTTTAGCCCAATTAGAGTACTTTCAGTTAGTTCGCTCCAAAGGAATTGCTCCTGCAGCTAAAACAACCCTTTTTGTTTCTCAATTACTCCTAGTTTCTGCGGCTATTACCCCCACGTTAACGGATGCTATTTTCCCGCTTACGGGGGCATTAATTTGCTTTTATCTACTATTTCAGCCTAAGCTAGCCACCATTGCCGATATTTCCAGTTCGATTTTGGGATTATTTTATCTCGGTTATTTACCCAGTTATTGGGTGCGTCTTCGGGTGGGATTTGCCCAATTACCGCAAGCTGTGGAGGTTGCTAGCAGTAATCTCCCCTTAATGGGCTATTGGCCCGAAACATGGACAGAACCCAAATTATTTCCCCCTGCGTTAACGGTAACTTTCTTGGCCTTTGGCTGTATCTGGGCGGCGGATATTGGTGCTTATTTGATGGGAAAATGGCTAGGACGGACTAAACTTTCCTATATTAGTCCCAAAAAGACAGTTGAAGGAGCATTATTTGGTATTATAGGCAGTATTGCTGTAGCAGAGATAGGGGCATGGTATTTAGCTTGGCCTTATTGGGAATTTACGGGATTAGTGTTAGGGGTATTAATTGGTTTAGTTAGTTTGTTGGGAGATTTAACGGAGTCTATGATGAAACGGGATGCCGGGGTTAAAGATTCTGGCCAATTAATTCCTGGCCATGGCGGAATTTTAGATCGCACGGATAGTTATGTGTTTACTGCGCCTTTGGTTTATTATTTTGTAACCTTGTTATTACCTTTTTTAAGTTAAATTTGCTTACAAAGGAATCCAAATTCTTAGCATATTAAGCCCTTATTTCGTTCTCTGTTACTAGAATTTATGGAAAAGAATGATTTGAATTGAAGGTGGGCTTTGCCCACCCTACGGTTTTATTAACAATAAACTACTCTACCCAAACTGCAGGTAATTGACTGGGGCGATCGGGTAACTGCATCATTCCCATTTCTGTCAGACGAATAACGGTACTCAAAGAGTCTATCAAAGCAGGATCAAAGCGAATTCCACTAAAGTCTTGACATTTTTTTAACGCATCCCCTAACTCTAGGGCAGGATAACTCCCTCTTGTTTGAGTTAAAGATTGAAAATAGGCAGATAAGCCTAAAATGCGGGATTCTATACTAATTTCATCCTCTTTAAGCCCATTGGGTCGTCCACTTCCATCCCAATGTTCGGTATGATGCAAGATGATCTCCTTAATGGGTTTTAGTTCAGGCATACTATCTAACAATTGCGCCCCTAAAGTTGCCCGATCTCGCCAAAACGCTAAACTTGCTTCATCCATTTGATGACGACGATGGGTAAATACCTCGTGAGGGGCTTCTGCTAGTCCAATTCGGAATAATAAGCCCGCTAACCGCAATCTTCGCAGTTTTAGCGTCGGTAAGTCTAATAATTGCCCCAATGTTTCCGCCAAAGCTGAAACTTGTAAGGAAGCAACCGGATTATCTTTATCTCGTTCATCCACCCGTTGCGCCATGCGTAAAAATGCCTGTAACTTACTGGCAGTGAGGTTACGGTTTAATTTTAATGCCTGTCCTTCTAAATCTCGTAATTCTCTGGTTTGACGGTTAATGGTGACTAATTGCTGCTGACTGGTTTGTAAGTACGTCACAATACGGGAGACAACCCCCGTTAAGTCAACTGGGTTACTGCTAGCGGTTGCAGCGATCGCTGTTTGTTGTTGGGAGAGGCGATCACTCAAATCGGAATCATAAGCTTCAAAGTCTTTAATTAAAATAGAAGCAGCATCCTCGACTAATTGACGGTCAAACGTCCATAAACCATAAAATTTACGTTCTGTATCGCTTTGTGGCTGACTATCGGCTAAATATTCTTCTTCTGAGAGTTCACTACATAGAACCATAGCCGCATAACTAGGGGCTAAAATAATCAAATTCCACTCATTCGTGAGGCTATCTTCCCTATTTAGGTGGACAAGGGACACATTATCCCTTTTTCCCGTCTCATGGCTGGCAAAACCGCTATCAGGTAACGCTGCGATGGCAATATGAGAGGAACAATCGGCAATTTCACCATAGCGTTCTGCCTCTTGAAGATACCATTTTCCTTCCTGAAAGGTAACTAAAACAAGGGGGTTTTCTGCTACTTCTCCTTGGTAACTCTGCAAAATATGGTCTTCTAGAGCATGACAAAGCGCAACGAGGGTATTTTTAAAGTAAACGCCATAACTGGGCGGAAGTTGACCGTTAGGGGCTAAATCTTTGAGTTGAGTAAGGGTAGAGGCTGGGTCCATGTGACTTAAAATCAAAGGTTAGGTAAGAGCTATCTTAGAGTATAGAATAAACCAAACGTTCCCAACCTGAAAGCCAAACTTGTCTCTTTTTCCTTGACCGATTTTTTAAGTCAATGTGGAGAAACAATTGTTAACTTAGTTATAGTTAATTAATAATGATCAAAATAATTAGTTAAAGATGAATGTGATCGCTATTCTTGGCAACAAAAATATGTTAAAGTAATATCATCAGTTAAATCTTTTAAACATGAATGTTAATCGTTGGATCGCTAGACGAGAACCCCATTGGAAACGCCTAAGAACTCTCTTAGATAGAGTAGAAAAGCAAGGCTTAACCCCCCTTACATCTGATGAAATTCACGAATTAGCCAGCTTATATCGTTCAGTTTCTGCTGATTTAGCCCGCGCTCAAACCCACGATTTAGGTCATGTTTTAATTAAAGATTTACAACAATTAACCTCCCGTAGTTACAGTCAAATTTATATGGGTTCTCGTCGTCAAGAATGGCAAGGAATGATTGAATTTTATCAGTGGCGACTTCCTACTGTGATGCAGCAAACTTGGCCATATATTGCCACAGCAACGGCTATTTTTGGCTTAGGTGCATTAATTGCATGGTGGTACGCTTGGACAGATCCTAGCTTTGTTTCTTTAATTGCACCCCCTGAATTAATTTCCATGGTAAGAGACGAACAAAAGTTATGGATGGGATCAATTTTAGGGGTTGAACCCGTAGCTTCTAGTAATATTATGATTAATAATATTCGGGTTTCTTTTAACGCAGTTGCGGGGGGAATTACCGCAGGAATTTTAACTATTTATATTATGTTTTTTAATGGAATTCATATTGGGGGAATTGCCACTTTGGTAGGACAAAATAAACTCGCTTATCCTTTTTGGGCGTTTGTTTTTCCCCATGGTTCACTAGAATTACCCGCTATTTTTCTCGCAGGAGGGGCGGGCTTATTAATTGCTAAAGCATTATTATTTCCCCGTCCCTACCGCCGTATTGATGCCTTTAAAATCTATGGTTTCCAAGCGGCTCAATTAATATTTGGCATCATTCCCATGCTAATTATAGCAGGCATAATTGAAGGCTTTTATTCACCTAGTCCCCTAATTCCTGCTCCCATTAAATATCTAACAGGTATCATTTTATTTACCTTATTGATCTTGTATGGAACACAGCGCAAAATTAAAATAAAAGAGAACTAGACTAATAGAAGAGAGATTAAAATTGACCCATTGATTTTTTTAATGCTTCCAGTCCTTTTTTAACCCGTCGAGAAACTGTAACTACACTAATTCCTAATTGCTCTGCGGTTTCCCGTTGAGTCAGATCCTGTAAAAAGACAAATTCTAGAATGTGTCTGGTCTTTTCTTCTAACTGAGCCAAACCATGTTGTAAGCGAAGTCTGTCTTCTTGAGTTAGCTGAAAACTCTGATATTTGGGATCAGCTACAAAGTCTCCTAAACAGGTAGAATTATCATTATCATTACCGACAGAAATATCTAAGCTTACTGGTTCACGATTTTGAAACGCTAATTTAACTTCTTGCCATTCTTTGAGGGGGATTTCTAAAGATTTAGCAATTTCTCCATCAGAAGGCTGACGATTATGATGGGTTTGAAAGTCTTTACGAATGGTGGCTGCTTGTCGTCCTAATTCTAACCAACGGCGAGGAATTCGCACAGAATAGCCTCTGTCACGCAAGTAGTGCTGAATTTCTCCGCGAATATAGGGAATTGCGAAGGAACTAAAGGCATGACCCTTTTCTACATTAAATCGCTCAATCGCACGAATTAACCCTAAACAACCAACTTGTAATAAATCGTCAAAGTTTTCCGAACATTGATTGACCCAATGATGTGCTTCTTTTCTCACTAAGCCAAAATTTAACTCTACAATTTGATTACGGAGTTTGATCTCTCCAGAACGACGATATTCTTGGAAAAGGCGAAGGGTTTCAACTTTCAGATTTTCACGAGTAATACTAGGCATAGCTCAAGGCTTAAGGTAATATAATGGGCTGTAAAATGATGGGCTAGAAAATAGTCTATGATGATGGTGAAAACATTGGTCATCAGAGAAGATTATTCTGTACCCAAGATGTGGATTTGCGATACAAAGCAACAGGGACAACCTTTGATGCTATCTAGATTAGAGGGGAAAAAGGGAAGTCACAATGACAATTCCACTCAATCTACCTAAGTTTTAGTTGGCAATCATCCGTAGTTCTACGAAGATCAGAATGTTAGGTGACACAACATTGACAGGGTTGTAAAAATGGGTATCAATGTTCTCCTTCTGGATGGCTTAAATTATCTGGGTAGAGTGACGAGACGTTGGAGCATTGGTATGGCATGGTTGCTCTCACCTCTCCAATTTACCCTGATTGCTTCATAATAAAGATAAATTGGGAACAAATTTCTTAAAAATTAATATTAACTTCCATAAACATTTCTTTGGACTGTTTAAAGAATATTTACAAAGCTTAAAATTTAGATCCGTATAAATTCGACTTTAATGATTGCTGACAAATAAGTGATAATACAGATAAAGCGAGGATAAGGAGAAATCTGTTGGCAGAAGAACATCCCTATTGGTTAGCTTGGTCTCAAACACCAAAGGTAGGTCCAGTATTATTAAAGCGTATCTGGCAGCAATTCGGGGACTTAAAGACAGCATGGACAGCTTCTAAGCTAGAATTGGCTCAAGTTGAAGGACTGGGTCCGAAATTAATTGATCAGATTATTGAGCGGCGATCGCAGCTTAATATTGATCAGCTATTTAATAGCTATTTACAAAAAAATCCGACCTTTTGGACTCCTTCTGATGCTAATTATCCTAATCTATTGCTGGAAATTCCCAGTCCACCACCGTTCTTACATTATCGAGGAAGGATAAATCTGGCTGAAAATCAAGGGATCACTCCAATGGTGGGAATTGTTGGGACTCGTAGTCCAACTGAGCATGGTCGCCGTTGGACGTGGAATATTAGTCAAGCATTAGCAAAACAAGGATTTACGGTTGTTTCTGGTATGGCGTTGGGAATTGATCGCATTGCTCACGAAGCTTGTCTGAAAGTAGGTGGACGTACTATTGCGGTTTTGGGGACTGGGGTAGATGTAATATATCCACCGAGTCACCATGAACTATATCAGCACATTCAAGAGAAAGGATTAATTATCAGTGAGTATAAAGCAGGAACTAAGCCAGATAGGGGAAATTTTCCAGCAAGAAACCGAATTATTGCTGGTTTATGTCGAGCAGTGTTGGTAATGGAAGCTCCACAACGCTCTGGTGCATTAATTACGGCACGTTACGCTAATGAATTTAATCGTGATATTTATACATTACCTAATTCTCCTGATGTACTTGAAGCGGAGGGATGTTTACGTCTGATACATCAAGGTGCAGATATGATTCTTAAGGTGAGTGACTTATTAGAAATGTTAGGTGCAATTCCTCAATTGGATCAACCTGAACAATTGTCTTTATTTAATCCTAAAAAACCTGAGATTCCTGATAATATAGATCTCAAGGCCAAACAATTATTACAAATGATAGCCTCAGATTCTCTTCCGTTTGATATGATTGTTGCTCAGAGTCAATTACCGGCGGCTGAAGTGTCTGTTTTACTTTTACAATTAGAATTAGATGGATATATTACCCAATTACCCGGAATGCGATATCAAAGGAAATAAATTATAAATTTTGAGTTTTAGGTTCTAGGTTTTTAATCTCACACCTGTTAAGTGCTAACTGTTAACTGCTTGACAAATTGCTTTTAATACCTGTAATAAAGTTTCTGAAGCGTTAGGTTCTAGTAAATGCAAGGAAGGTAAGGGTTGATAAGTGGGATGCTCATTTTTTTGTATATAAAAGAATTCATAATAAACCCCATTGGTTGTTAATCCCCAGATTGAGTTTTGTTCTGTTAAACTTTTATGAGCATAGGTTAATAGTTGGGGTAAGCCATCTGATGCATTAAGTTTACTATTCTTCGCTTCAATGATTAGAATGTAAAAAGGGGTATCATACAGGTTCTGATAATCTTTGTTAAGGCAAATTAAATCCATTCTCCCCGTAATTTCTACTTCTTCATCTTCAATATAAATTCGTTCTATTTCTTCTTCTATTCTCATTTGTACGGGAGAACGATAAAATCCTGCTAACCTTAGCAAAGGAAAAACTGTTAAAGCCATTACCATACTTTCTTTTATTTTTTCTTCTAATAAATAATTTTCAAAGTCGGTGCGAATTTGAGCAATTTCAGACTTCTCTAAATCAGAAAGGAGTTCTAATTGAAGCAAAGCGTCAAAAGAACTATAAGATAGCTTTTGAAACTGTAAATAGTAATGGACTTCTCTAAGGGTTAGGTTGTGAGCATTAACTACTGTCATCTGAATTATAAATTATAGATTTTAGGTTCTAGGCTTTAAAACTTACAAATGTTTACTGTTCACTGTCTTTTTCTCCTTTAAATTCTACCATAAACTTACGGCGTTTAAGATGACTTTGAGAGAAATCTAAATTTATTTCAAATGCACCTAATTGTTTTAAAAGTCCTTCCGCTAGTCCCATTGTTGTGGTAATTTCATTAGAAATATCTGTGGTTAATTCAATCACTGCTGAGAGTTGACCATTATTTAATCTTCCTTCGACAATCGCTTCCCATGTAGGTTCATAGTCTAACCAACTATATTTTGAACGCTCAAAACTTAGATCAGGTGTCCAGTATTTACCAATATATTCTTGGGTTCGTACTTTTTTATATTCTTTAGTATTTTGTGTGTCGATATTTCCTTCAACATTAGCAATGCTTTGTACTTCTATTTCTCCTTCTAAGTTTAAGGTTAATTGTGCATTACTTTCTTCTTCAATGCAAATTTTAGTTGCGCCTAACTCTGCTAAGATACGAATTAACTCTGCTTCCCTTTCTTCAAACAATAAAGAATAATAAGATTCTACTGGAATATAATGATTTGCTTTTGCTTTTAAAGGATGTTCACGGTACAATTTCTGAGGAATGGGATGACCGGGAGGAAACTTTAAGTCTTCGGGAATTTCATTAATATGGAGTAAATTAAGTTGAGCTTCTAATTCTTCTAAAACGGTTTCTGTGACTAAAGGAACTTCGGATGGCAAGCTTTCCTTATCTGTTTCACCGCTTAGATTTTGTCTTTGTGCAAAGGATAAAACTGTCCATGCTAAGATTGAACCACCGCCGCCTAATGTGGCTAAAATCGGCATAGAAATAGGCGTGTGGGTAATACTACTAAAGGTTGCGATCGCTGCTGTCGTTATCGTTGCTAAGGCAGTTGAGGCAAATTCGACGTTTATTTTATCTTGGGAAATATCCTCTAATTCCTGAGAGAATTGATCTAAGTTTTCCACTTGACTAAGGGCAAGATTAGCATTTTGTTGAATCTCTGCTAAACTCATTTTTGAAGTGGTCAGATACAGCAGTGGCTTATAATTAGAGTGAGTCATTGTTTCTGAAAATATCGTCAAAACTAACCCATTTATTGTAACGGTGTAATTTGAAATCTTAATTTAATTTTACGATTTCTTCCTAAGATAATTACATCCCCTGACTTTAGTTTTTTCCGAAAACGGGTTCCGGGTTTGAGCGATTCATCATTAATTGCAGTCCCATTCAAACTTCCTGCATCTTCTAGGTAATAGTCTCCCTCATCTGCATGAATAACACAATGAACACGAGAAATAATATTAGCATTCGGTAACTCAGACAGTTCAACCTGAATGGGAATATGTTCATTCGCTTTTCCGATGTAAATAAATTGTTTATCTTGGGGAAGTACAAAGCGAGTTTGGGTTTTTTCGTGAATTAAAATCGCTTTGCTATGGGGAAAAGAGGGAGGAGAAACAGAGGAAACATGAACATCTGAGGAAGACATTTTATCTTGTAAGCTTAATCAAGGGTGAGTAAGAATAGGCAGATCCCTTAATTTAGATAAGGGTTCTCGTTCCGCTACGCAGAAGGCAAAAGGTACTCATGCAAAAAGATGAATGGGTAAGGCCTTAAGAGTTTTATAACTGGTCAGTTATTTTTTCCCTTTGTACTAGCCTATTCTATCTGTTATTATCCCTCAATGTCCCCTTCCATTACCATTGCGATCGCAGATTTGGCATTTTCTTTAAACTCTTTAACATTTACTCTGTTTAATAGGGAAACTGCCACTAACATTCCGATGGCTTGGAGGACAAATACTAAACTATAGGCAAAAACAGGAGATTCAAAGAGAATTTTACCTATATTTAACACCGCACCCCCTAAAATCGTGGCTAATCCCCGTGCGATCGCCTGTGCGAGTCCCCAAGCCCCAATAAACGTTCCGGCGGTTTCGGCGGCGGTTAAGTCTAACATTAAACTGGTAGCCCCGGCCGTTAATACCCCAGCCGCTAAACCAAAAAAGAATAATCCAGACTTTAATAAACTTTGATTGGCTGTTAAGCCTGCCAGAATAATTAAACTGAAGCAAGCAGCAGCAAGGATACATCCTAACGCAGTGGTTCTTTGTTTACCCAAGCGGGGAACAACTAAAAACCCTGTCGAACCGATACCTACTAACGTTCCCATGCCAAAAAAGGCGTTTAACTGGGTGGTTTCAGAGATACACATTCCGAACACTTCTCCCCCATAAGGTTCCATTACTGCATCCTGCATAAATAAACTAAGGGTGAGTACCAGCAAAAAGCCAAAAAAGATTCCTGTTTGACGACTGGTGGTTAAGACACTTAACGCTTGGCCAAAGGTGACTTGATCTTCACGTTGGCGATTGGAGGAACGAAACTTAAAGCGAGAATATTTCTTTTCTACGCCAATGGTCGCTATAATAGCAAGTCCTAGGACTAAAGCGGGTATTTTAATAAAAACTGGGTTGATTGTCCTTTGAAGTTGGGGAATATTGGCAATTGTTGCGGTTTGCGTGGGATCGTAGGTTAAGATGTTTGCCCCACAAATTTCAGGAGTATTTAATAGATTTGAACTAATAATTGCACCGATCACAATACCTACCGTTAGCATAGACCAGACAATACCAACCAGCGAAGAACGATTATCTTCGTCAGAAACATCCACTAACATTGCAGCAAAAGGGGTGGCACTCGCACTGAGGCTAAAGCCATATAAACCGAAGACTAAGCCCAAAAGAACAGCCCAGAGATAGGTAGGGGTACTCCAGCCTGTATTTTGCAGACTTGTGCCTAATTGCCAGATAATTTGTAAAGCAACAAAGGAAAGAGTGGTTAAGAGTGCCATTCCTAACCAGATATATCCAGTACGATGATAGCCAAGAAACGGTTTTCTATCGGAGAGTTGACCAAACCAAACCCTCGCTGGACTCACAAATTGATGGATGGCAATGGCTGTAGCAGCAATCCATGGTAAAACGGTCAATTCATCAATCATTACACGATTGAGAACACCAAGAGTCAATAAAGACATCATTCCTAGTCCCATCTGAAAAAGTCCCAGACGAAACATAGTTAAAAGATTTAGATTAGGTAAAGAATGATTTGCAATCATCATGAGATACACCGACACTGATATAGTCAGCTTATCAGTTTAACATAACTACTTTTACTCGTTTGCTTCCATAATCCTGAATTCTGAATGATAAAATTATGTTTAACAATGTTTAATATCTCTTACACTCAGTATTCACATTCTCAATTCCCACCGTCTAAATTTTAAATTCATGCTAAAAGATATTACCCTTGTTAACGCTCGTTTAATAGGCTATGACGACCCCCAACAGATTATTATCAACAAAGAAGGCATTATTGAGCAAATTAGCCGTTTTGTCAGAGAAAATCCCTCCTCTAACCCTTCCAATATTTTAGATATTAAAGAAGATTGGATTTCCCTTGGTGGGGTTGATTTACAAATTAATGGAGGGTTAGGTTTAGCATTTCCCCAGTTAAGACCCAAAAATATGGGGTATCTTCATAAAATCTGTAAATATCTCTGGGAAAACGGAATTGATGCCTTTGTCCCCACCATTGTTACCACCTCAGTTGCCAATATTCATCGTTCTTTATCAGTAATTGATGATTTTATAGCCATTCAATCCCAGAATCCCACTACATCAGCCAAAATCTTAGGGGTTCACCTCGAAGGTCCCTTCCTCAATTACGAAAAACGAGGCGCCCACCCCGCCCAATATTTACTAACTCCCACCATCGAAACCGTACAATGGATTTTGGATCGCTATAGTTCCATTATTAAAATTATTACGATCGCCCCTGAATTAGATACAACCGATGATGTTATTCCCTATTTGCGATCACACGACATTGTTGTCAGTTTAGGTCATTCCCTCGCTACCATTACAGAAGCCAAAAAAGCCTTTAAATTAGGGGCTACAATGGTCACCCATGCCTTTAATGCCATGCCCCCCTTACACCATCGCAAACCGGGGTTATTAGGGGCAGCAATCCTCGATTCAGAGGTTTATTGTGGCTTAATTGCTGATGGAAAACACGTTAGTCCTGTGATGATGGATATTCTCTTGCGATCAAGTGATTATCATAAAGGTGTCTTTCTTGTCAGTGATGCGTTAGCCCCCATTGGCCTCGATGATGGGGTGTATCCTTGGGATAATCGACAAATTGAGGTAAAAAATGGCACAGCCCGTCTGTCTGATGATACCTTAGCCGGAACAACTTTACCCCTTTTAGTTGGGGTGCAAAATGTTGTGAAATGGGGCGTGTGTGGCGTAGCAGAAGCGATCGCAATGGCGACTCAAACCCCTCGTTTTGCATTAGGATTAAATGGGTTACAAGTGGGACAACCTGCTAATTTGTTGAGATGGACTCAGACAAACAATAGTTTAACGTGGCAAAGATTAACTTAAATTCATCAATAATTTATAACCCCAGTTAAGCGCAGGGTAGAAAAAGACCCTTTTACCCTTTTAGTCTCTTTTTAGTATTAAAATTAGAAAAGAACATCCCTATGAAAAATGAATTTAACATGAGTCAATTAATTAAGTGCTTTCTGTTCTCTTTTTGTCTCAGTATAGTGTTTCCCACATCATCAATCGTCGTTGCTCAAGATCCCCCAGCCCAAACCTATCAACCCGGTTTTTGGCAACCCGTCGCTAGGGTGAATCTTAATTTTCCTATTACCTTAAACTTAATCAATAAAACAGGGTTAGAAATTGATTACGCCATTACTAATATTGATCCCGATCCGATTCCTATTGCTATCAACGAAACAGAAACTTTACAGCAAGTAAAACCCGAACTTTATATTGTTGTTTATCCTACCAGTAATAACCCCAATAGCTCACAAATTGCCCTCAATTATACAGTGGAAGTCACAGAAGAAAATGTAATTAATGTCCAGATTATGAAACTAGATGATGAAGAAGGAGCCGGCGATCGCAGTATAAATTTACAAAAAACAGGGGCAATTTATATCTATTAACTTTCCTAACGCCTCAAAACGGTTAATTCTGCACCACATAACGGGAGGGAAACGCTATAGTTGTCTAAGCCTTGCTAACCTTCCCCATCTTTTTGTCTTGTGTAAAACACATCTTTTTTTCCTTTGAATTAGAGATAATAATGCTCTATAATTAAACGATAATTATTGACTATTTATAACTTCTTCTTTGTAATGCCCCGTTCTCCTATCCTTAAATACGATCGCGGCACACTTATTTTACACCCTCCCCCAAAAGGAAAAGCATGGATCGATTTTGCCACGTGGGATGATCGCATCGAAAAGTTTCGTGTTCCTGCTATGCACTATCGGGCATTGATTGAGACTTTACAGGCGAATAATACCTCTTTTATCGATAAAGCCAAAGAATTTACCCCTTTAGACCTAAAAATAACCTTAGAGAGAGAACCCTTTTCCCATCAAGCCGAAGCGTTAAACGCATGGAAACAGGCTGGCCGTCAAGGAGTCGTGGTACTTCCTACCGCAGCAGGGAAAACCTATTTAGCCCAACTAGCCATGGAATCTACCCCACGCACTACCCTGATCTTAGTGCCTACCCTTGATTTGATGCACCAATGGTTCACCCAAATTCGCCAAGCATTTCAAGGAGTAGAAGTAGGGTTACTAGGGGGAGGCTCAAAAGATCGCACCCCTATTTTGATTTCTACTTATCATAGTGCAGCAATTAACGCAGAAACCTTGGGAAATCAGTATGCTTTGCAGATTTTCGATGAATGTCATCATTTACCGACGGATTTCTTTCGAGTTATTGCCGAATATGCGATCGCCCCTTATCGTCTTGGCCTCACTGCTACCCCAGATCGTAGCGATGGCAGTCACAATGAATTAGACTATTTAATTGGTAAAGTCGTTTATAGTAAAGGAGTAGATGATTTATCATGAAATACCCTTGCAGAACATAGAATTGAACAGATTAATGTTAAATTATCCACAGAAGAACGGCAACGTTACGACAATGCGATTAAAACTCGTAATGATTTTCTCCGCAATTCTAATATTTCCCTCAGAAGTTTAGATGGTTGGCAATTATTTGTACAGGCTAGCGCAAGAAGTACGGAGGGAAGACGGGCAATGTTAGCCCATCGGGAAGCAAAAGATATTTCTGCAGGAACAGATGGTAAATTAAGGGTATTAAGGGATTTAATCGCAGAACATTATCCTGAACCTATGTTAATTTTTACCAATGATAATGCAACGGTTTATCGCATTTCCCAAGGATTTTTGATTCCAGCCATTACCCATCAAACCCCGGTTAAAGAACGTCATGAAATTTTAAATTTGTTTCGTCAAGGGGATTATAAAATCTTAGTAACTTCTCATGTGTTAAATGAAGGAGTTGATGTACCAGAGGTTAAGTATGCCGTCATTCTATCAGGAACTGGATCAACAAGGGAATTTGTACAACGGTTAGGCCGAATTTTACGAAAAGGAAAAGGGGGACAAAAATTAGCAGTGATGTATGAAGTGGTAGCAGAAGATACGGCTGAAGAAAGAACGTCTCAACGTCGTCGAGGGGAAAAAGAAGACAAACCTTCACGTCAATTAGAGTTACTTCCTTCACCTGTTTCTTATACAGCTAAACCGAAACGAACACCAAAAGCAGCCGAAAAGTCCAAGGATAATTATGATATCAGTGATTAAACGTGCGTAGCGTAGATTCTTGGTCATTTAGTGGAGAGCTAGAAAATAGAAC
>JBFRWB010000013.1:0-2893 GCA_051439375.1 Microcystaceae cyanobacterium | reverse complement strand
CAATCTTTAATGAGCGAATTTGTTCACAAATTCTTTGAGCAACCTGCATAGTGGCCGACGGATTAGAATTAGGTAAGACAACAACAAATTCTTCTCCCCCAAAACGGGCTGCTAGATCCGTTTTTCTAACAGCCTCTAAGATCCCTTGACTTACTTTTTTAAGACATTTATCCCCAGTAGGATGACCGTAATGATCATTATAAAGTTTAAAATAATCTACATCACATATAATAATGGATAAAGGGATTTTTTTGTCTTTATGCTGTTCCCATAATTGAGCAAAATGACTATCAAAATAACGACGGTTATGTAGAGTAGTTAAAGCATCAATAGAGGCTAATTTTTGCAAGGCAAAGTTTTGATAACTGGGAAGAGCTAGGACTGATAAAAATAAGGCGAAGCTGGGTGTAATTAGGATAATCCATAAACCATTTAAAAAAGCATAATAGGAAACTCCGACCAAAATTAAACCAGGGATTCCCATACTGAGCAATAGTAAACTAATAAAACCATAAAGATTAAGTTGACTACCACGATTAATGACCAATTGCCAACTGACAATTCCCCCTATCAAAGACCAACTGAAAATCCATAACCATTCTAAGTTTTCTGGCATTACTTTGATTAAAGGTCGTCCTTCCAAAGCGGCAGCAAGGATTTGACTGCTAATATTCGCATGAATCATGACCCCTCCTATCCGTAAAGGGTGAGGGCTTAATAAACTACTGTAAGGGGTATAGAATTGGTCATTTAAACTCTCAGCAACAGACCCAATAAAGACGATGCGATCGCGGATTAAATTAGAATCAAAATTATTCGCTAATAAATCTTGCAAAGTAATGGTAGGAAATGTGTTATTAACCCCTCGATAATTTAAAAGAATTTGATACCCTCCATCGTCAGCCCTCACATAACCTCCATCACTATTCCTTAACGGTTCAAAAATAGCTTTTCCTAACTGTAATTTTGAACTGTTGTTATCAGCAACAGGGGTCAAAGTAATATCTTCTTTTTCTAAATATTGTAAAGCAGCTTTGGTACCTAAAGACAATTGAATCTCTCCATCTTCTCGCCGAACCGATAGTAAAGCACGACGAACTTTACTATCAGGATCAACCACGATATCAGCTAAACCAACTTGTCCTTTTTCAGCTAGAATAGGCGAGGGAGGAACCGGTCGGCCACTGACTTTCTCCACGCCAATTAAATTAGGAGTTGTTTCAAAAACCTCCTTGATCTTTTGGTAACCGGGTTCTACAGCTAAATTTCGATAAATATCTAAAGCAATGACTCTAGGGTTTTCAGCCTTAATAATGTTGAGGGTTTTCGCAATGGTTTGATCCGATAAAGGCCATTCACTTAAACTAGTTAAGTCATCTTCATCGATGGTAACAACAACCATTCTAGAAGAGATTTCTTCTCGGGGACGAAGGCGAAAAAAGTGATCATAAGCAGCCCATTCCAGGACTTGAAAGAACCCTAAATGATTAATAGTAAGGGCAATGAGCGTGATACTAGGACAGGTAATCAAAACCGCTTGCCATTCCTGACAAAATTCTTCGATTTTTGAGCTAATATGTTTAAATAATTGTCTCATTAGCTTAAAGAATGATCATAATAATTAGTAGAATTTAGAATTTAGAATTTAGAATTTAGAATTACCGACCCCTCAATACTGCTCGGTTAAGAAAAATCGTCTGTTGGTCAAGCAGGGGGGAGCAGGGGGTGCAGGGGATGCAGGGGGATAAAAGGGGACTTCCTCCTCTGCCTCTCTTAACTAGAGCGTTTCAAGCTTAACCGAGCAGTATTGTTGCCCACCCTACAAAATTCTAGGATAATTTCTAAGATTTTAGTATTAGGAGTAAAAAGTAATAAGTTTAACCTCTATAAAATTCTAGAAGTTTCAGATAAAAGATGTTCTTGCATCAATGAACATCTTTTATTACTGATGACTCATTACTTTTTACCAACGACTCCTTTACCCTATTTACTAGAAATAATGGGTTGAGAAGCAATATTGCCTAAGTTGCTGGAGCTAAGAACAGTCGACCAAACATCATTTAACTGAGCATTATTGGGATCGTTTGTCTTCATAGCCATCAGAACAGCTAACATATCATACCAAAGTCCTTCTTTTCCTAACAAGTTAGCCTGTTCTAAAGAAGGATTTTGCTGCCAATTTTTTGACTGAAGGGCCAAATTTTGAGTGGAAGTAACTCGACGAATGGTTCCCGTCACCGTAGGACTATCGGGGAGTAATTTATCGCCACACATCATCACAAAAGACCATTTATACTCAGTTCCAACCACTAAAGGAGGGGCTTCTGCTGGCAAAGAAATTTTGACGATGCCTCCCTTTTCATTCAAAGGTAAAAAGGTTTGATAATGGTGTTGATTTTTGTCGTCCTCGAAACTAATAAAGGCTTTTTTAGCGGTTGTTTGAGGAATATAGACAAAAACAGAAGCTTGGGGTTGTGCCGTCAATCTTTGGACATTCGGGGGAACCACTGCCGTTAAATAAGGGTTGAGATTTTGATCATCCCCAGGACATTTTCCCCTATCGCGGGAAGCCCCTCCTTGAGAATCTTTCGGGCGATCGCCCCTGGGGGGAACAAAGGTAACATTACTAGCCACAAGTTGACCTTGACTAGGTTTCGCCTGAACCACTGCCAGAGGATTAATAAACATTGTGGTGGAGAGTACACCAAATACGAAGAAGGTTTGTAACGGTTTTAGTGTCATCGCTTAAAAAAGAGTTAGGTTGAATCATGCCAACCTTGTCTACAGCCAATTACCGACCAAGACAAAGGCAGACCAATAAAAAGGATGAGAAAATTCAGGCGAGTGCAATAGGGAAAGCTGTGCTTGACGCAACGCTTCCGCCTTGTTTTGT
>JBFRWB010000012.1:0-3859 GCA_051439375.1 Microcystaceae cyanobacterium | reverse complement strand
TCCGACCTCTGGGTTCTTAATGGCAACATTGAGAATTTAAGCCGTCTCGTCGAACAAGGAATTTCTAGCAGTGATGTGGAAAGAATCCCCCGTTACAACGCAGTTTAACGGGGGAGTATGTCAATTTGACAGGTATTGCTACCAACCAAAATAGAGACCGTGAGCAGTTACCTTGAGACGAGTCTTCTGAGTCATTGCAAATGTCTCAAGAAGTAGAGACGTTTCATGAAACGTCTCTACATTTATTTATAGCAAAGTTAAATCCATTTGATATTACTGTTGATCAATTCTAGCTAAAAGTTCTTTTGCTTTTTCGCACAAAGCTTCATGACAATGACCATTACTCGCGATTAAACACCCCCATTGACGCACATCACCCCGATTATAAATTAGGGGATCACCATTCTCATGAGTAAATTTTCCCCCTGCTTCGGTTAAGATTAATTCCGGTGCAGCAAAGTCCCAATCTTTAGCAGCAGATTTTCCTGATAAGGAAATATAAATATCGGATGTTTTTTCGAGTAGGGTGGAAATTTTTCCCCCAACACTACCCATATAAATACGATCCTTTAACGGTAACGCCTCAATTAAGGCCTGAAAGCGATCGTCTCTATGGGTACGACTGACCACTAAGTACAAATCTTCGAGTTGATTGCGTTCTGATACTTTAATCGGGGTAACTGTCCCATCGGCGGTTTCGACAAAAGTACCGTTTCCCTTACTCGCATAATAGACTTTTTGGGCTTCAGGAATAGCAACCACAGCTACCATCGGACGGCCTTGATAAGCTAAAGCAATATGTAAAGCGTATTCTCCGGTTTTATCAATAAAATCTCTGGTACCATCGAGGGGATCAATAATCCAAACCCAATCTTTAGCAATGGGTTCGCTTCCTTTATGGGTTTCTTCGCTTAGATAACCAAAAGTATCCTCAGGAAAAACGGCTTGTAATTTTTCTAAAATGTAATGATTCGCAGCAAGATCAGCAGCCGTGACAGGTCCATCTTTTTTATCTTCATTAACCTTTAAATCCCCTTCTCCCCGATAATAAGCACTAAGAATTTTAGCCGCCCCCCATCCCACAGAACGGGTAATAACTTCGATTTCTTCTAATTTTTGGGTTTGTGTCATGGTTCTATTAATTCCTGAATGACTGCACTGTTATTAATTTTAGGTCAGTTTTGGCTTGATTAAAATGATAATTGTAATCATCCTAAAAAATAGAAAGAACGACATTAATTCCCTATTTGGCTTGTTTGTTGATTCCTTGTAGACAATGGAAACTAGACCCTTGACAAGAAGAGGAATTGACTAAATAACCTAAAAATGGTATGCCTTCGATATCTAAAGTGGGTCAAAAATTTAAGATTATAAAGCGATAAAATCTAGACACTTTCAAGTTACGATAAACAATGAGGGGATTATTGGAAAGGTACTCCCCTGGAAACCTCTCTATAGATAGTAACGTTTCCAAATTCTTTCGCGAAGTAATGGTTTATCTTAAAAGATTATGCTCAACAAAATCGCTACTCAGATTAAAAAGTGTTTCCCTGCACCCCAGGTGAGTGCGCACTGTGATGGTCCTTGTGGGGTATATGATCCCGCTTCTGCTCGTGTTTATGCTGAAGCAGTTTACTCGATGACCAAGAAAATTGCTGATTTAGAAAGTCATGTACCTTCTCCTACGGACACTGCTGCTACCGTAGCTTATCACAACACTTTATCTCGTTATATTGCTATTAAGGAAGAGCAAGCGCAGAAAACCAAAGAAGAAATCCTCATTCTCTGGACTGACTACTTTAAACCTGTACACTTAGAGGCATACCCCGACCTCCATGATATGTTCTGGAAAGCAGCGAAACTTTGCTCTTCTTGTAAAGTAGAAGTTAACTTAGCTCATGCTAACCAATTACTGATGGAAATTGAGAAAATTCACAGCATTTTCTGGGAAACTAAAGGGCGCGAAGTACCCTGGATCAAAGCCAGCTAGATCGTGATTTTTGAACACAATTTTTTGCGCAGTCCCCATATTCAATTTTTGATTTAGATGGGGCCCAGCAAAAAGCAAAAATTGTATTACAGTAGGGGGAGAGGGCATATTTACAAGGTACGGTAAAGAATTTTATTCGGAGACAGGACCTTTTGCCCGATTTGCAATTATCTATATCGATTTATTGCTTTTACTGAGGGATTTGTGAGCAAAAGTCTTGCGGTTCGGTGCGGAAACCACCTTTCTCGGTAACACCTTTAATCGGTGAAAAAGAATCCCCAATTATAATCTTTGATGAGCTTTGGTGGAGTGTTCAAGGTGGTAGGCATCAAGTTGCTCCCAACAAGTAACCATAAAGAATTATTATTATGGTTGTTGAGATTGCGTCAACGGTTTTGTGTCACAGGGAATTCTATGTTTCCTTTACTAAAGGAAGGAGAGGAAGTTCTTGTTGACACAAAGGCCTACCATTGTTCTTTGCCAGAAATTGGGGATTTAGTCATCGCTTGGCATCCTCAAAAAGAAAATTTAAGAATCATTAAACGAGTGGTTAGGGTTGATGAGAAAGGTAATTGTTTTTTGATGGGAGAAAATAGTTTAGAAAGTAATGATAGTCGTTCTTTTGGTTTGGTAAGTTCACAACAAATTATCGGAAAAGTAACCAGCAAATTTCCTTGATTACAAAGTTTCCCTTACCTCAAACCCTTGATACCATCGAGGTTCTAGGGTTTCTACCATCACATCGGTCACTTTAGCACTGCTTGGTCCTTGATGACACCATTGCAACATCTCTTCAATTAAGGGTTCTGTCCCCTCAAAAATCGCCTCTACACGCCCATCCAGGAGATTTCTAACCCATCCCCTAATGCCTAGTTTTTGCGCCTCCTGTACAGCAGAATAGCGGTATCCTACCCCTTGCACTCTTCCAGTAATAAAAACATGAACACAAATAATGTTAGAATTAGTCACAGTTCTACACATTTCCTAAAGCATCGAAAATCAGTTTTAAACGACGATGACGATCCGAATAACTTCTCATAACTTCTAAAGCAAACATGGGGGTTTGTTGAACAGCAAATAAGAAATGTTCTCGGTCTAAAATAGCTAATTTACAGTCAGTTTTAGCCATAGCAGTTGAAGCTCTTAAATAATCTTCATGGACTAAAGCACCTTGTCCAAAAATATCCCCTTGTTTAATGACTTCAATAACTTTGCCATCGATATACATTTCTATTTCACCTTCCATGATGCCATACATCACTGTTCCTTTATCTCCATTTCTGAAAATAACATCTCCTTGTGAGAAGGTTTGTTCCGGTTGAGATTGAAATAACTTAATGGTTTCGACAGGACTTAACATAAGTTTAATCACTCATTCAATAATGGACAATTGATAATCAATAAGTAGAATGTAGAATACAGATAAAAAATTAATCTGCTCATTCTACATTCTGAGTATTAAGTAAACATAAGTTTACTGTTTATTCTTAAACTCAGCGATCATTTTGTCGGTGTGTAAGACAGTATCAACAGTAGATATGGCATTATTTAAAACATGAAAGAAGGTGATTTTTTCTTCAATTTCACGTAATTTATCGTGTATTTCTGTCACTTCACTGTCATCAGTCATCGATTCAAGTTGACTGACTAAATTGCCTTTTGCGATTTGATAATAAGATTGTAAATCTCGAAAATGATTGTGCATTTCCGTAGCAATAGATAGGACAGAATGTTCTTTAATGGCAAATTCTGGTCTTTTATTCTCCATGTTGATCCGTCTAATAATACGATAAATTATCTGTTGATCATCTTAACCCTATTTAGGTACTGGGTAAGGCCCGTAAATAACTATTCAAGTGAGAGCGATCG
>JBFRWB010000011.1:0-15399 GCA_051439375.1 Microcystaceae cyanobacterium | reverse complement strand
AAAATTCTGAAACGCAGTCAGGGATTGCTTTTTAATTTTTTGTCTTGAGTGCGTCTTACATTCTGGGGAAACCCCAGAATTACGCACTCGCAATTTTGCATTTTTAATTGTGCGTAGCACTATAGGTATTAGGTTTTAGGTTTTGTCACTTCTGAACGCCTGTAACTTCTGAACGCCTGTAACTTCTGAACTTCTGTCCCTCCTAAAATTATGACTGCTTTTTTGCATCTTACTCCTTCTGTACGCCGTAATCTTATCTTGCTGTTTATAACAGCCTTCTTTTTTTGGACCAGTCTAACCTGTTTATTACCCACTTTACCCGTTTATATCGAGAAAATTGGGGGAACGCCCCAGCAAGTCGGCTTTGTTATGGGAGGATTCGCCATTGGCCTCCTCGCTTCTCGTGTTTGGCTAGGGAAATTAGCAGATAATCGCAGTCGTAAATTAGTTGTGCTGATCGGAACGTTTGTTGCAGCGACAGCCCCCATTGGTTATATGATAGCAACATCCATCCCGACCCTATTAATTATTCGTGGGTTTCATGGTATTAGTGTTGCTGCCTTTACCACGGGTTATAGCGCATTAGTGGTTGATTTATCCCCACGAAAACAACGAGGTGAAATTATTGGTTATATGACCTTAGCTGTGCCGATTGGAATGGCTATTGGTCCAATGGTTGGGGGATTTATGGCAAGTTCTTTAAGCTTTACTTTGCTCTTTGGCTTTTCTGCTTTGTCAGCTTCTGTTTCTTTTATATTAGCCAGTCAAATTAAAGAAAAAAAATGTACTCCTAATCAGGAAGAAATTATTGATCAATCTTTAAGTCCTCCTCGTAGTTTTGTCCAATTAGCACAACAAAAATCCTTAGTGATCCCTGCTGTTATTTTGCTCTTAATTGGCTTATTATTTGGTACGTTAATTACCTTTATGCCTCTATTTGTCCGTACTCTTCCTTTAGAGATTAACATTGGTTTATTTTATACTTTTGCTGCGATCGCTAGTTTTGCAACCCGTCTTTTCTCTGGAAAAGCATCTGATAAATACGGGAGAGGGGTTTTTATTACAGGAAGTTTAGTTTGCTATGGATTATCGATGATTTTGTTAGCTACCTTAAATAATCCCCTTAATTTCTTTTTATCAGCTATCTTAGAAGGAATCGGTGCAGGGATTTTAATTCCAATGTTAATTACTTTAATCTCAGATCGCTCACAAAATAATGAAAGGGGAAAAGTTTATTCATTTTGTATCGGGGGATTTGATGTAGGAATTGCCCTTGCAGGTCCCGTTATTGGTAGCTTAAATACGTTGATTGGCTATCGAGGAATGTTTATTTTAGCGACTCAATTTGCTATTGTTGGCTTGATTTTGTTTGTCTTCTTTTCTAATAAGACCAGACAAGATTCATGGCGGTTTGCTTTAGGCAAAACAACCGATCATTATGCGGTTAAGTAATTATCATCTAAATATAGATACAAATAATTAAGAAAATCTTGTAAAATCTATGATTCCCTTAAAGTCCTGTTAAAAAGAAATTATTACTAATGTTAATAGCAAATTAAAAAAATGGGTCATCAGAATGTAACCGTTAATCATGAAGGACAACCTCAACCCTGTTCCATGCCTAAAAATTGGAGTTTATTACGAACTCCTTACCGTTTTTATCGCTTTTTAACTGAGGTTGAAGACCAAGTCAGTAATGATTTAGAAGAAGAAAACATTGTCGATGAAGCGAGTTTGTTAAAACTGCACATTTTAGTGCGTAAATTACTGTTAAACTCCTATTGGATTCAATCACAAATTCCAGAAATTGATGAAGCAACAGGAACGGGTGTGTTAAATCTTTATGATGAAATTGGCTTCCCTTTTACAGTACAAACCGTTGCAATGAAGCCCGGCGAAACATCAACAATACACAATCACGGAACATGGGGAATCGTAGGAATTATTAAAGGTTCAGAAAAAAATACTTTATGGAAAAAGGCTGAAGATCCTTCTTATCCAAATAAATTGACTAAAACCAAAGAAATTATTTTGCAATCAGAAGATATTATTAGTTTCACAACCGATGCTATCCATTGTATCGAAGCAGTTGGAGATGAACCTCTAGTTACTTTTAATCTCTATGGAGAAACCCATCATAAAAAACGCTTTGAATTTGATATAGAAACCCATCAAGCTAAAAATTATTGAATCATTCATCGTTGGTTGTAGAGACGTTTTATGAAATGTCTCTACCTAACGTTTTCAGTAAACCCTAATGACTTCTGCAACTTATGACGAATCCTTTTGTCAATTTATCGTATGAATTTCCCTTACAAGCTTTAGGGGAAGAATTTTATGATCCTGTAAAACCTGAACAATTTTCTAACCTTCAAGTACGTTTCCGTAATGATAATTTATTAGATAATATGGGATTAAATTCCCAAGGAATAACAGATGATCAGTTAATTGATTTCTTTGGTAATTTTAACAGTAATAATCCTTGTTTAGCTTTAAGATATCATGGACATCAATTTGGACAATACAATCCCTATTTAGGAGATGGAAGAGGATTTTTATATGGACAAATTCGAGGAAAAGATGGAAAATTATACGATTTTGGAACAAAAGGATCGGGGAAGACTCCCCATTCCCAGAGTGGTGACGGAAAACTGACTTTAAAAGGAGGAATTCGTGAAGTTTTAGCCGCAGAAATGCTACATCGTTTAGGTGTTCCCACATCTCGTTGTTTTTGCTTATTTGAAACTGAGGAAAAAGTAATCAGAGATGATGGTGATCATCGAGGTGCAATGATGATACGTTTTAGTCATTCCCATCTTCGTTTTGGCACATTTGAACGATTAAATTATTATGATCGTCCTGATTTAATTAAAATCTTATTAGATCATGTAATAGAATATTATTATCATTCTCTATGGGAACAAGACGATAAATACATTCAATTTTATACAGAATTAGTACAAAAATGGGCATATTTAGCTGCGAAGTGGATGGCGGCAGGGTTTTGTCATGGGGTTCTTAATACAGATAATATGTCAATTACAGGAGAAAGTTTTGATTATGGCCCTTACCGATTTATTGACTATTATAATCCCTATTTTACGGCTGCTCCCTTCGACCAAAAAGGCCGTTATAGCTATCGAAATCAACCTAGTGTCTGTCAAGAAAACTTACATTTATTGCAAAGTCCCTTGTCAACTATTATCCCCGTTAATGAAATGGAGAAAGTGTTAGATACATTTTCTAATTATTATAGTCAATTTTATCGTGAAATCATGATTAGTAAGCTAGGGTTTGATGATTTACCCCCCATTGAAGCCGAAGAATTACTAAGTCTTACCTTACAATTTTTATTTAATAGTCGTTTTAGTTACAGTCATTTTTTTAAACAGTTAAAAGAAGAATTTTCTAGCCAATGGGTAGAGAATTCAGATTTTATTTTACAGGAAATCGAGGGTGAAAATTCTCAAGAAGTCAATCAGTTATTACAACCTTGGCGTAACTTTTACCATTATTTGTTATCCCAGCAATCATCAGAAGAATTAAATCTGATTCACCAAAGATTAAATCACCACAATACATCGCTCACCTTACTACATCAAGATATAGAATACATCTGGCAAGAAATTGCAGAACAAGATAACTGGAATCTTTTTTATGATGTTATTAAGAAACTTTAGGACTTCAGAAGTTTAGGCGTTTAGGAGTGGGAAGTTTCCCCTGTCAAATAGTTATTTGTAAAAAACCGACTTCTGTGAAATTTACTAGCTCTCTTGTACTCAGCGATTGCTATAGTTTTGGTAAACACTTGAAAAAGTGTCATATTTTCTCATCTCAAAGAACCATTTATCTGACAGGCTAAAGACAATAGCAGACAAGAGGAAAAATGTGTCATGATTTATTATCGTACCTATTATTTTGGTCTTGGGTTAAGTGTTACCTTGTTAGGGTTAATTACTTTTTTAATTTTACAGTTATTCCATGTTCCATCAGGAAATCTAGTAGATTGGTTAATTGGCGTAGGTATTTTCTGGTGGCTATTAACAATAGTGATTATTCCGTGGAATATTTATTTTGAAGCCAAAGAAGTAATTGTCGAAGCCGAAACTTCTAGTAAAAGAAAGATTCATTTTGATTCATCTTATTTATCCTATGCTCAACAAGTGTGTCGTTGGTCTTTAACCCTTGCCATTAGCCTACATTTCATCTCAGCGATCGCACTTTATAGTTTAGCCTTTTTTCACATTACTCCATTAGGCTATAGTACCTCAATTGCAACCCTTTTATTAACCGGACTGCGACCGTTTATCCGCTTTTATCAATATTTAGCAGACCGTTTAGCACAAATTCGTCAAGGGATTAAATATCCCCGTGATGATGTTTTAACCCTAAAAAAACAGGTAGAAACCTTAGTCAAACGAGTCAGCCAACTCGAACATAAACTAAATTTGAATAATCCCCGATCTTGGGGCAGTCAGCAACAAAAACAATGGCAAGAAACAAAAAGGGAAGTTAATCTGATTAACAGTCATTTCGACCAATTTAAAGCCCATAATAAAATGGAACACGAACAAATTGCCCAAGAAGCCAGAGGAATGATAGCGCGATTGACAGAAGACAGTCATTTTCTCTCTCAAGTTCGGGAAATTATTCGCTTTGTTAAAACAGCTTAATGTCAAATTATCAGAGTGATTGTCTCAATTTTTGGCGAAAAGCTCGTAAAGCCGGACTTCTCCCAATCTCACTACTTTGAGCTAAAACTTCTCCTACTAAGTCCTGAATGGCTAATCTAGGAAAGATAGAACGGGTGGTAACTTGCTGATAGTCACCTTCTTGTAACAGGTAAATTCTAAGTTGATTTTTTTCATATCGCCAGAGTTCAGGTACACCTAAGTTAGTATAGGCATCTAGTTGAGTTTTGGAAGTAACATCTATTTCAATAGCTAAATCGGGTGGTGGATCGAGGCTAAGATCGATGCGTCGTTTACCTCGCATAAGAGCGTGGTTTTGAATATAGAAACATTGATCAGGTTCAATTCCACTGTCCATATTTTCGCTTTTGAAAGTCGTTGAACCAAAGCACTCGCAATCAATTTCTAACTCATCAAATAAAATTTTGACTAAATCACCAAGTAGTTCTTTATCGACTTCATGTTCTGGGGTGGGCATTCTGATTTCTAATGTTCCGTGACTATAAGCAATACGGGAAGAGCGATGTTCTCCTAGTTCTTCGAGAAGAGACTCAAATTCAGCCCACCCTAAGTCATGAATCAAGAGTTTTTGACCTTGGGGAACAGTAAGTTGTCGAAATAAGAGCGTAACAGCCATCGTAAACTGTCCCTTGCGTTTTACACAGGTGAATTATGTATAAAATTTAGTATAGCAGATATCTATCTCTGAGTTGAAGCAAATTATGATAGATTACCGATAACAAGATTTTTCGATAAAAATGGCCAGATGGACTATACTTTAGATTTAATCGCTATAATCAAACGGAAAATAAACGCCCTCACTTTTGCCCTTAGCTATTGTGCTAAGGTCAGTCCATTGTTTTAATTAGCGACTCTCTGGTAAACCTGTTTTTTAACCTTTATGACTGTAATGGATGCCACCCTTACCCAAAATAAACCCCTTGCTGCTGTTTTTCGCCGTCTTGGAAGCAGTTCTTTCCCACCCGTTGTCGAAAGTTTTGAACGGGGTAAAACCATCTTTTTCCCCGGCGATCCGGCAGAAAGAGTTTATTTTCTCCTCAAAGGGGCTGTCAAACTCTCTAGAGTCTATGAAGCAGGGGAAGAAATTACAGTGGCATTGTTGCGAGAAAATAGCGTTTTTGGGGTCTTATCTCTAATCACAGGGCAACGGTCTGACCGATTCTACCACGCAGTTGCCTTTACCCCTGTAGAATTGCTTTCTGCCCCCATTGAACAGGTAGAACAAGCATTAACCAGCAACCCAGACCTTTCCTTGTTAATGTTGCAGGGGTTGTCATCTCGCATCTTGCAAACAGAAATGATGATTGAAACCCTCGCCCATCGGGATATGGGGTCGCGGTTAGTGAGTTTTCTCTTGATTCTTTGTCGAGATTTTGGCGTTCCCACCACCGATGGGATTCGTGTGGATTTAAAATTGTCTCATCAAGCGATCGCAGAAGCCATTGGTTCTACCAGAGTCACCGTTACTCGATTATTGGGAGAATTAAGACAAGATGAGATGATTTCCATTCATAAGAAAAAAATTACGGTTCACAATCCTGTCGCTTTGAGTCAACAATTTACTTAAGCCGCTTATGTCAACTATTGCTATCATTTCTATCTTGGTAGCACTTATTTTAGGGGGAGTGATTGCTGCATTAGGCGATCGCATTGGTACAAAAGTCGGAAAAGCACGCCTAAGAATTTTCAATTTACGTCCCAAACAGACGGCGATTTTAGTGACGGTTATGACAGGAACACTGATTTCGGCTTCTACTTTGGGGGTGTTATTGGCTTCTAGTGAACCGTTGCGTCAAGGTCTGTTTGATTTAGATAGAATTAAGCGGGATCTTCGTATTGCCAAAGATCAATTAAATGATGCGAAACGAGAAAAGGAAACAATAGAGGAGGTGCTAGAATCGGCAAGAACAGAACAAGAAACGGTACAAAATCGGTTAGATAAGATTAATGCAAATTTTGATAGGGCCAAAAATCAATTAACCTCGGTATCAGGACAGGCGAAACAGTTGCGCTCAGATATTCAAGTTCTTTTAAAAGATCGAGGGCAATTAGAACAACAAAAACAACAATTAGATGGACAAATTACAAGTCTGCAAAGTGAGATTAGAAAGCAAGATTTAGAATTGCAACAACAAGAACAAAAAGCGGCTCAACAAGATCAAATTTTACAGCAAAGACAACAAAAATTAACCCTTTTAGAAAAGCAACTCAATGACTTACAAGGACAGCAAAAGAAATTGCAGGGTGAAATTAACCAAAGGGATCAAAAAATTGCGACGCTAGATAGACAAATTGCAGCCAAAGATAAATCCTTACAAGAACGAGAAAACCAGTTTAAGGAACTCGAATCTCAACGGGCTTTTTTACAGCGACAAGTGACCATCTTAGAAGAATATTACCGCACTTATCAAGACCTACGGGAACGGCAAATTGCCATTTTAAGGGGACAATTACTTGCTTTCGGTGCATTTCGCATTGTGGAGACAGATACCATTATTCCTGCCATTGATGAACTGTTAAGACAAGCAAATCGTAATGCGATTCGAGCAATTACAGAGCAAAATGGGACGATTGATCCTTCAGAAAGAGTAGTTAAAATCACTAAAGCACAGGTAGAACAATTAGTTCAGCAATTAGAGCAGAAAGGGGATTATGTGGTGCGAATTCTCTCGGCAGGAAATTATGTTCAAGGGGAAAGAGAAGTGCGGGTTTTTGCTGATGTTGTCCCCAATGAACAGATTTTTCAACAAAACAATATGATCGCTAAAGTCTCTATTGATCCTGAAAGTCGTCAAGAAGAAGATATTGAACAACGATTGGATATCTTATTATCGGCGGCTCGATTTCGTGCTAGACGATCTGGGGTAATCGGGCCGATTCAAGTCGAAGATGGACAAATTAAAACCCTGATTACATTTATCGAACAGGTGAGTCAATCAGAAGAAATAATCGAGGAAATCCAAGCAATTGCGGCTGAAGATACCTATACGATTGGCCCCCTGAAATTGCGATTATTGGCGATTAATCAGGGAGAAATAGTCTTTAGTAGCCAAGAAATAGAAAAGGAAAGTTAAGTGAATTTAAGAAAGCTCTTCGGTGCGTCGTTGAGAGAACCCCCAAATAAATAGTAGAGCGATCGCTACAATCATCATCCATTCAGGAGGAACCCATTCACGATTAATCACTCGTACTAATAAGCGTAATCCTACGAATCCCACGGTAATAAAGCCTGCATCTTCTAAATGGGTAAACTCTTCTAACCATTTAATAAATAATTCGGCTAAAAAGCGCAAAGTTAACACCCCAATCGTTCCTCCCGCTAAAATTAACCAGAGTTCATCAGCAACAGCGATCGCAGTGGTCACACTATCCAAAGAAAACGCTAAATCCGTCACGGCAATGACAGGAACGGCCTGCCAGAGAGAATTAAACTCAAAGGTCGTCGTTTTTCCGTCTTCGTCCTTAGATTTCAGGAAATATTGCAAGACCAACCATAATAAATACAGCGCACCAATTAACTCAAATTGCCAAAAGCGAATCACCCACGTTGCCGTTAAAATTAAGGTAATTCGGAGAATGTATGCGGCTAAAAGTCCAATATTAAGGGCGTAGCTTTGTAATTTGCGGTCTTTGAGTCCTTGGGAAATGGCAGCCAAGGCGATCGCATTGTCAGCCGATAAAACGGCTTCTAAG
The DNA here is from genome assembly GCA_051439375.1 of Microcystaceae cyanobacterium. GTDB lineage: Bacteria > Cyanobacteriota > Cyanobacteriia > Cyanobacteriales > Microcystaceae > JBGTGT01. The sequence continues at coordinate 6,994 of JBFRWB010000011.1, read as the reverse complement.
ATAATAAGAATAATGAGAATGAGAGGGGTTTTTAACCCCAAATTCATTGATGAATCCAGAATCTGATCTAGCATTAGGGTAGGTTAGGGGGTCAGTATCATTTGGTTAGGTGATCTCAGTCGTGAGGGCAAAAATTTGACACCTTCACCTATTCTAAGCAGATTTATGGCCATCTTCCCAACCCAATTAATCAGGAGAAATAACATCTGTGGAACTTAAACAAGTGATCATTGCTCATAAAGCTGGCGATCGCCATAGTCAAACGTGGGCGGAAAAATGTGCTAAAGAGTTAGAAGCTCGTAATTGTAAGGTATTAATGGGGCCGAGTGGGGCTAAAGATAACCCCTATCCCGTCTTTTTAGCCTCAACCATGCACAAAATCGATTTAGCGATTGTTTTAGGGGGAGATGGGGCCGTTTTAGCGGCAGCCCGTCATGTGGCCAAAGAAGGGATTCCGATTCTTGCGATTAATATTGGGGGACATCTGGGCTTTTTAACCGAACCTTTTGAAATATTCAAAGATTCAGAGAAAATCTGGGATCGTTTATTTTCGGATCGCTATGCACTACAGCAAAGGATGATGTTACAAGCGCAGGTGTGTGAGGGCGATCGCTATCATCCCGATGTCATTGGGGAAACTTACTTATGTCTCAACGAAATGTGCGTTAAACCTGCTAGTGTTGACCGAATGCCTACCTGTATCATTGAAATGGAAGTGGATGGGGAAATTGTCGATCAGTATCAGGGAGATGGCATTTTAGTCGCTACCCCAACGGGATCAACCTGTTATACGGCATCGGCCAGTGGCCCCATTGTCCATCCGGGTATGAGTGCTATGATTGTGACACCTATCTGTCCCCTAAGTTTATCAAGTCGGCCGATTGTAATTCCTGCGAGATCAGTGGTTAATATTTGGCCTTTGGGAGATTATGAATTAAATACCAAATTATGGACAGATGGGGCGTTAGGAACATCTATTTGGCCGGGACAATGGGTATCGGTCACTGCGGCGAATTGTTGGGCAAGATTTATCGTTTTACGGGAAAGTTTTTCGTTTTACCAGACTTTAAGGGAAAAGTTACAATGGGCAGGAACAAATATCCGTTATCAGAATAATCATCGCATAGGATAAACATTTGAAGACCCGAAACCCGACACCCGAAACCTAACACCCGATTAATTTTGTTCAGGGAACTTAGTCAATTAAAATAGGGTTTACCGATTAATCATTTTAGGTATTCATAATTCTTAGATAGATTCGGAATCAATTTTCCTAAACAATGGAAAAATAAATTTTATCTTACCAATAAAGTAGGATAGTGTCTATCTAATCCCGTGAATGCTCCATTTTTTTCCTTTATTGAGCAGATTATTCATGATCATCTCAACTTCCGTTCTTTCAGAGCTTTTACAAGTTTTCCCTCAGTGGCAAACCCAAATGTATTTTAAAGCCTCCTTAACTGCTCTTTCCCATGCTATGGAAGATCAGGTTTTGGCCGGGAATGATCAACCTCTATTAATTGCTAGTTTTCAAAGAGAACGATTTTATCGCCAAGAAGCAAACCGTTACGGAAAGATTGGGCAGAAAACGGAACAAGTTTATGTTCTAGCTGCTCCTGAAACGGATTTTGCCAATTATTCAGCCGAATATGAAACCATTGCCTTTGATTCTAAGGATGGTCTTGCCCAAGAATGGCATTTAGTCGTAATTGGACAACAATATGCCTCTTGTTTAATCTGTCGAGAACGAAATATTAGTGGAGATAATCACCCTCAAGTCGCTGCAATGGATAATAGTCGTCGTTTTGAAGGAATTTGGACTTTTGACCCCGAAGTTACCCATACCTCTGCTCATATTTTACTCGATCGCATTGCTGCCTATCGACCTGAATTAACCGCAAAAATTGAAACGGGAAAAAGGCAAATCGCTCATTTAAAAGAGAAAAAGACTGTTAACCAGATTAATAACCCTGATCCATTTGTTCAACGTTTAATTACTTATTTACAGGCGGGACAATTTAAGATTATTAAAGCCAATCGTTCGCTTACCCTCAAAGAACAAAAAGAACGGTTAATTAATTCTGTCACCACCGCTATTCGTAATTCCCTTGATCCCGAAGAAATTTTACAATTAGCGGTTCAGAAATTAGGGGAAGGATTAGGGGTTTGCCGTTGTATTGTCTATCGATGTAAGGAAACAGATGCCTCTGCTACGATTAACCACGAATTTCTCAATGAGGGGATTCTTTCCTTACAAGGACAAACATGGCCGCTGCGACATAATCCCCTCTTTCAAGAGGTAAGCGAATTACGAGATGCGTTAAGTATAGAAGATGTTCTGAGTGATCCGAGAATTCTAGGCAAAAAAAAGGAAGATTCCCTCGAAACCTTGGTTAGAAGTTGCTCGATTTCCTCATGGTTACTCGTTCCTATTCTTTATCAGGGTCGCTTGTTGGGAATGGTAGAGTTACATCATTGTGAACAAGTCCCGATTTCATGGAAAACCGATGATATTAGCTTGGTAAATGCGATCGCAACTCAAGTGGGGGTTGCCCTGATTCAAGCAGAAGCTTACGCTAGTTTACAAGACCTTAACGAACAATTAGAAGCCTTAGACCGAACTCGTTCCAATTTAGTCGCAATTACCGGCCATGAATTGCGAACCCCCCTTTCTACCATTCAAGTTTGCTTAGAAAGCTTGGCCACCGAACCAGATATGTCTCCTGAATTGCGCCAAGTGATGTTAAATACGGCCTTAGAAGATACAGAACGGATGCGGAAATTAATCCAAGACTTCCTTACCCTGTCTCAGTTGGAGAGTGGGCGGGTAGAATGGAATCCTGAACCCCTTTCCTTAGAAGAATGCGTTGAATTAGCCCTTAGTCATGTTCGAGCCCACAATCGCAATGGAAACCTTCCTAAAATTAAAAATGGCATTTCTACAAATTTACCCCTTGTTATTGCTGATGGAGAATGGCTAGTGGAGGTGTTATCAAAATTACTCGATAATGCTTGCAAATTCACCAGTACAGAAGGAAAAGTAACCCTTGCGGTTCATCAAGAAAATCCCCGCGCTTTAGAAGTAATGGTTTCTGATACGGGGCGCGGAATTGAACCTAACCGTTTAGAGACAGTATTTGACCGATTTTATCAAGAAGAAGGAGCTTTAAGGAGAAGTACAGGGGGAACAGGCTTAGGATTGGCAATATGTCGTCAAATTGTCAAAGGATGGGGTGGAAAAATTTGGGCTGAGTCAGAAGGGAAAAATTTAGGAAGTCAGTTTCATTTTACGGTTCCTATTTTTAAGGATGCTTCTAAGGGGCGTTTAAGTCGGGAAGTGCAGGGAAAAACCAAGAAATCAACCAGTAAATCCTCTTCTCGTCGTAGGGGGGCTAAAAATTCTCAGCCTTAAAAAAGCTGGTTGGGTTTCCTTTCCAATTTAACCATTCCTCTAAATCCCAACTACGATTAAATAAATCATCGGATATTTTGTCAACCTTATAGTGAACTAAAATATTTCTCAGTTGTTTTTGGTTGTAAAGTTTAAGCGTAGTCATAACAATGGTTGTTAGGTTTAATCAAAAAGATACAACGCTTACTTTGGTGGGTTACAGCGAATCCTTCCATCTATCAAATAAGATAAACAATCGTCAGTCGCTTCGCTCCAATTCGCGCTCTGGCGCGGGGGAATCCTGTACCTTAATTGATCAATTAAAATCACTTTTTTATATTATTTTGAATTTTGAATTTTGAATTATGAATTATGAATTATGAATTACCCGAAGGGGTCACTCGCCTAACCCACTCTACACAAAGATTAATGATAGCCTATTTGTCAGCATTTAGATTTAACTCCGTAATGTGACCTTAAATTTCTTCTCCAACGCCTTACGAATCTTACCATGTACAGGGTCAACTTCGGCATCGGTTAAGGTGCGATCGCTACTACGATAAGCTAAACTAAAGGCTAGACTTCTTTGTCCCTCGGGGACATTTTCCCCCTTATATTCATCGAATAATTCGACTTTTTCTAATAATTTACTTCCTGCTTCGGTGATTGCTTTGCTTAAGTCAGCAACCGATATATCCACATCAGAGAAGAAGGCTAAATCTCGTTCTACGGCAGGATAGGTAGAATAAGATTGAAAATGAGGTGTAATTAGGTTATCTTTGCTTAAAGCTTTTAATAAAACATCAAAATCAAGAACAAAAGCATAAACCTCATCTTTTAAATCTCTTTCCTGTCGTAATTGGGGATGAAGTTGACCAAATGTGCCTAATCGTTGCTTTTTCAGCCATAAAGAGGCAGTACGACCCGGATGTAGCCTTTCGTCTGCTTTATCTACTTTGTAGGTAATATTAAGTCCCAAACGGTCAAATACCGTCTCTAAAACCCCTTTTGCGTCATACCATCCCATCGGTTGAGGTTTCCCACTTCTTAACCAACGGCCAGAGGAAAATAAGTCTCCCCCAAAGATAGCTGCTATTATTTCTTTTTCTGCGACTCCATCTTCTTTTTTAGGGAAAATTCGCCCTAATTCAAAGCCATTTAAAGTATTTCCTTGGGAATTATTCTCTGCAAATGCGTCGATTAAACCATCAAGTAAATCAGTCCGCAAAGCAGAATATTCAGCAAACAAAGGATTAGCAATAACAACTTCCGCTTTTTCAGGCTTAACAAGAGAATAATGCACTAATTCAGTTAATCCGACTCCTCTTAAGATTTCCCTTACCTTCCTCTCAATTTGAGAGGTTTGGGGAAGACTTCCTGCTTCGGTTTTTGCGGGTAAGGTATCACAAAAGCGATCATAACCATATAATCGGGCTATCTCTTCAATGAGATCAATTTCCCGTTCTAAGTCACGGTAACGGTAGGGAGGAATCGTAACCGACCAAATTTGAGGGTTTGTGCTAGTTGATGTTAACTGACAGTTCAAATCCCCTAAAATACGTTCTACATCTTCTGTGGTAATGTCTCCTTTTTCAACTTTTCCTAAAACTGCATTAACCCTTTCTAGTCTTAATTCTATTGATTGACTGGATAAATCGGGTCTTGCATCAGCAATTACCTGTTCTTTAGCTTTTCCACCTGCTAAGTCTGATAATAGCTCAATCGCTCGATTAACAGCCGTTTCTAAAGCGACTAAGTTAACGCCTCTTTCATAACGCGCTGAAGATTCACTGCGTAACCCTTGACAACGAGAAGAACGACGTACCACAATCGGATCAAAGATAGCAGCTTCTAAAACAAGGTTTTTCGTTCCGTCATAAACTTCTGTCTCTTCCCCTCCCATGACACCAGCAACCGCAACAGGAACATTGTTTCCCGTAATGACCAAATTTTCGGGTTTTAAGCTTCTTTCTTGTCCATCAAGGGTTTTAGTCTTTTCTCCTTCCTCTGCAAAGCGAGTTCCCAAGGTTAAGTCTTTGCCATTTCCAAGAGATTTTAAGCGTTCTCTGTCAAAAGCATGGAGTGGTTGCCCCCATTCTAATAATATTAAGTTAGTAATATCAACCACGTTGTTTATGGGGCGAATTCCTGCTGCATCTAGTCGAGTTTGCAACCATTCAGGAGAGGGTGCGATGGTTACTCCTTCAATGACTGTACCGATATAGATAGGACAGGCTTTATTATCTGTTATATCTAAGGTTAATTCTTTACTTTTACCATTAAAACTGGCTTTTTCAGGCTCAGGCAAGGTTAAACTTCCTCCTGTTAACGCAGCCACTTCTCTTGCTACCCCTACCATACTCATTGCATCGGCGCGGTTAGCCGTTGGAGAAATATCTAAGATAACGTCATCTAAGCCGAGTAAAACACGGGCATCTTGGCCTAATATGGGAGATTCTTCTTCAAAAATGTGAATTCCTGCTGATTCTTTCGCTAAACCCACTTCTGCGAGGGAGCAAATCATTCCCTGAGAGGGGACACCTCGCAACTTGGCTGGTTTAATTTTAAGATCAATTGTGGGTAAATAAGTGCCAACCGTTGCAACTGGGACATAAATATCTTTACGAGCATTAGGCGCACCACAAACGATATTTAAAGGTTCATCTTGCCCAATATCCACCTGACAGACGCTTAATTTATCTGCATTGGGATGGGGATCTCGTTGTACAATTTTACCTAAGACAACCCCATCAGCCCAAGTACGACGATCTTCTATTTCTTCGACTTCTAACCCTGCAATGGTGAGGGTTTCTGCTAATTCTTCTGGAGTTAAACTAAATTCGACTAATTCCCGTAGCCAGTTGACCGAAATTCGCATTGCGCTTAGTGGATGGATAATTACAAAAGACCTTTTCTATCTTATAGGAGAACGGAATATGAATTGTGAGATATAAAAATTTTCTTTGCGTAGCACTGTAGTTGATAGACTTTGAAGTTAACCTTAAGATGATTCGCTCAAGTTCAATGGTAATCGAAGGTTCATCATTGGAAGCTTGTACTGTATAAATCTTAAAACCTTAGCCAAGATTTTAAGGCTTACCCCGTGCTGCGGTTACTTTGTTAGTAAAAGAAGGTATCTAGGCCATTCATGTAGCTGATATTACAATGTCTTCAGCAGAAGATTGGCAAATATTAGATCAAGCTAAAAATATTGCTTTTCAATTGATTTTAACGTTCCTATAGGAATCATTTTCCCTTGATGAATAAGAACAATTGCTGTCCGTTGTGTTTCGGGATTGAATAATGTTAAGTGCGAACCTGTTTGAGAAACCTCGACAAAGCCTGATTTTTTCAGTTGTTTAATCGCTTCTCTAGCAGTTAAACGTGGCATTTTTGGCATAATTAACGGCAATTTTAAATGACAACTTCAACCGTATCGAACTTGTTTTCAGGATTGAATAAATGCTCAGGAATTAGTTCTAAAAGTAACTGAATTGCTTCTTTTAGATTAGCGATCGCTTCTTCTTTTGTATCACCGCAAGAAGAAATATAATTTAATTCTGGACAAGTGGCTGAGAAAGCTTTTACTTCGTCATCCCACTC
>JBFRWB010000010.1:0-26388 GCA_051439375.1 Microcystaceae cyanobacterium | reverse complement strand
ATCACACGAACTAACGATCCTTTCTTTATTTTACTAGGCATAGGGGTCTTAACTAATCGGTTTATCTGTAAATTGTTACATATCCCTGAAACTTTGTAATTCTTATTTTTTGCGTAGCATTTTCCGTAATCATTCCCCACCCTTTCCCCAATCTTAACCAAAGTTTTCCCCAATTTCACAACCGTTTTCCACAGGAGAAGGTTAGCAAATGTTATCAACTAGGATAGGGTGGGGAAATCGATCTTGTCCCGTCAGTTGACTAGAAAGTTACGGAAGATTACTAAAGTTATGTAACAAAAAGAGGGCTGAAAAGCCCATTCTCTCGTAAATCTAGATTTTTTTTTAAGAGAAATGTAACGTTTTGTAGCATTGACAAGCCCGATTCCTGATAGCAAAATGAGATGTACTTCCGACACAGATGAGCGAGAAAATTAACTAGACTAGGATACTTTAGTATCACAAAAATGAATTCTGAGTAACTCGCATTAGCATCATTGAAGGGGGAAAAATTCCAAACAGCTTGAGTCTTAGTCTTAAGCAAGTTAGTCGGATTCTTCTAACTGGCTTAGGAATTTCTATGGTCTATTGAGGTAACTATGAAAACATCTGTAAGCATACTAGCAGACATTCCCGAAGAACTCCATGATTCCTTAACAAAATACCTAGAAGAACATCCTAAGTGGGATTTAGAACGAGTTTTTGCCGTTGCACTCTCTTCTTTCTTGCTACAAAACGAAGATGCGCCTTCTTTTCCTTCTTCGGATCACTATCGTAGCTGCGCTCGTGTATATTTAGAAACGTTGTTTCATGAATCTGATCCCCTAGTCTAATGAGGGAAAAAATCGCTAACTCACGGGTTATTCCTCAAGTCATTGTCGGTTTAGGAAATCCTGAACCGAAATATGATAAAACCCGACATAATATTGGGTTTGAAGTTGCCGATCAATTGGCTACAAAATGGCTATGTAATTGGCAAAATCAACGACGTTTTCAAGGGTTATTGAGTGAAGCTAAGGGAAAACGGGGAGACAAGTTATATCTCCTCAAACCCTTAACTTATATGAATCGTTCGGGGCAATCGGTACGGGCGGTGGTAGATTGGTATAAATTGCCCCCGTCTTCGGTATTAGTAATTTACGATGATATGGATTTACCCCTTGGACGGTTGCGTTTGAGGTTATCGGGATCGGCGGGTGGCCATAACGGGATGAAATCAATTATTTCTCATTTAGGGACACAACAGTTTCCCCGTTTAAGAATTGGTATTGGGAAATCGGGACAAAATAAAGAGACAATTTCCCATGTCTTAGGAAAGTTTAGTCCTCAAGAACAAGAAACGGTTTCTAAGGTGTTAGATTTAACGGTTGAGGCGGTAGAAACGGGACTTAAAGAAGGAATTGAAAAGGCGATGAGTTTATATAACAACAAAAGTTTTGAATAAAATTATGAATTATGAGTTATAACTTATCAATAGTGAGTGATTAGTTTTGGGCGGATTTCTTATTTAAAAAAACGAAAAGACTCGGAGTTTACGCCTATCATAAGCATCCCGTATTGCTGCTGCCTTCCGGCCCTGACAAGATTTGGGCGTTACAATCGCATAAGTCCGAGTCAATTCCTAGGATAACATAATATGAGTTCGGGGTTTAGCGTTATATGGATTTAATTTTATGTCATCAAACGGCTGATTTTGACGCAATTGGGGCGGCAGTTGGGCTATCTTTGCTAAAAATTGGTAGTAAAATCGTCTTAACTGGTGGCGCACACCATAAAGTTAAAGATTTCTTGGCTTTATATCGAGATGAGTTTCCGTTTATCGAAATGCGCAGTGTGAATCCTAATCAAATTCGTTCTCTGATCATAGTAGATAATCAGAGTAGCGATCGCATTGGAAAAGCCACTCATTGGTTAAGCTTACCTCATTTAACCGCTATTGAACTATATGATCATCATATGGGGGCAAAATCTGATATTAACTCAACCTATCAACAAATTGAAGACATTGGTGCAACGACAACCCTAATTGTTGAACAATTACAACAAAATAATCTCATTCCTAACTCTATTGAAGCAACGGTGATGGCCTTAGGGATTCATGTGGATACGGGATCATTAACGTTTGAGCAAACAACCCCTCGTGATGCGTTAGCTTTAGCATGGCTGATGCAGAAAGGGGCAAAGGTTAAAATTATCGCTAATTATGCTGATCCGGGATTTCCTCCCCAAATGCAGCAATTATTCAGGGATGCAATAGAAAAACTTCAAAGTCATGAAATACAAGGTTACAAGATAACTGATGTATTATTGGAAACCGCTAGTTTTATTCCGGGGTTATCGAATTTAACGGAACGCTTGATAGAATTGACGGAAAGTGATGCTTTATTATTTGGACATTATTATAGTAAAGGAAGTAGAGGAAGATTGACGGTTATTGGTCGAACACGCATCAAAGGGACAAATTTAAGCGTCTTATTTTCCGATTTAGGGGGAGGTGGCCATCCTCAAGCAGCTTCCTTAAATCTTCCTACCAATCAACCGAATACTCTCTTAAAAGAGCTTTTAAACCAACTCATTGGGCAAATTCCCCATCCTCCCACCGCTAGAGAATTAATGTCTTCTCCTGTTCGTACTATACGCCCTCAGACAACCATAGAACAAGCACAACGGGTTTTATTTCGCTATGGCCATTCAGGGTTATCGGTAGTTAACCGTAACGATGAATTAGTCGGTGTGATTTCCCGAAGAGATATCGATTTAGCCTTACATCATGGCTTTAGTCATGTACCAGTTAAAGGATATATGACCCAAAACCCAAAAATTATCACACCTGATACAAATTTGCCTGAAATTGAGTCAATTATGGTGACTTATGATATAGGACGCTTACCCGTTATTGAGGGGGATAAATTATTAGGAATTGTCACCCGTACGGATATTTTAAGGCAAATTCATCAAGATAAGAACGAAATACGGGATAGGGAGGGAAAAAAAGTCTCTGCTGTTTCCTGTCTCTTTCCTCCTGTGAAAAACTATTTAGCACAGCCAATATGGGACTTACTGGTTAAAATTGGACAAGAGGGGTCAAAAAGAGGCTGGAATGTGTATTTAGTGGGAGGTGCAGTACGGGATATCCTTTTAGCGCAGGAAGGGGAAACCTTACTCCTTCAGGATATTGATTTAGTTGTGGATGGCTTTCATCGTGCGGCGGATGTGGGATCGGGAGTAGAATTAGCTAATCGGATTAAGGAATTGTATCCTAATGTCAGAGTTTCAATTCATGGGGAATTCCAAACGGCGGCTCTTTTATGGCATAAAGATGCTAATTTAGGGTCATTATGCTTAGATATTGCCACAGCGAGAACAGAATTTTACCCCTATCCCGCAGCTAACCCTCAAGTGGAAGCTAGTTCCATTCGTCAAGATTTGTATCGTAGAGATTTTACCATTAATGCGTTAGCAGTGCGATTAACGTCTCCCAAAGAAGGGGAATTACTAGACTTTTTTGGTGGGGTTTTAGATGTGCGATCGCAGTTAATTCGAGTCCTTCATGCTAACAGTTTTATTGAAGATCCCACTAGAATTTATCGAGCCGTTCGTTTTGCCGTTCGTCTTAATTTTACCATAGAAAAACAAACAGAATTATATATTCGCTATGCTATTGAAAGTGGGGTTTATGAACGGTTACGACTCGAAAATCATCCTACACCTGCTTTAACTACCCGTTTAAAAACAGAATTAAATCTTATTTTAGAGTCAAATTATTGGAAATCGGCACTACAATTATTAGCTAATTTAGATGGGTTAAAATGTTTGCACCGAGACTTACAATTAACCTCGACGCTTTGGTGGCAAGTTCGTTGTATTTCTCGTTGGTTGCGTTACCTTGATTCTCAGTGTCGTTTAGATCATTGGTTATTGCGTCTAGAAATTTTATTAGCTGATTTAGGTGAGGCCGAAAGTGTTGCGATCGCCACTAATTTACAACTTCCAAAAGATAGTATTATTCGACTGCAAGGGTTATCTAAAAATGAGAAAAGGATTCAACAGAGTTTACCACACTGTCAACAACCGAGTGCAGTTTATAAGTTATTGAAAAACTATAAATTAGGCGATTTGATTTTAGTGGCTGCAAGAAGTAGTAAAGCAATTCGGAATCAAGTTTGGTTCTATTTAACCAGAATTTTATTAGTTAAATCCCCTTTAAATGGCAATGATTTAAAAGCTATGGGATACAATCCAAGCCCTAAATTTAAACAAGTGTTAGAGGCTTTACTCTGGGCTACTTTGGACGGAAACATTAGAACAAAAGAAGAAGGAGAAAGATTTGTTAAACAATTTATGAATCAGAATTAACTGATTCTATACTTAATCCGAATGCCTCACAAAAGGTGCGATCGTAAAGGTAGAGAGTAAAAATTTATGCGGCAATCTCTACTACTTCCCAATTAATTTTACTGCCCCAATACCCCCAAAATATAAGCCTAACACTGCACCAGCTAAAAGAGACTGAGTTAAGGGATCAGTTGAAGGGGTTAAAATTGCGCCTAAAATAACTGCTCCTAAAACGATGATTCGCCAACCTTTAAGCATCTGTTGAGAAGAAACAATACTTAGATAACCTAATGCTAACTGAATCACTGGAATTTGAAAAGCTATACCTGTACTAAACATTAAAAGTAACACAAACTCAAAATATCGCTCGATTGACCAAGCTTGTTCGACCACATCTGCACCATAGGTAACAAAAAAGTTCAAAGCAGCCGGAATTAGGGCAATATAGGCAAATCCCAAGCCAGCAAAAAACAATACGCTAGATCCTAAAACCACGGGACCTAGTAACCGACGTTCGCGACGGGTTAAACCGGGGAGAACAAATTGAATAATTTGGTAAAGAATAAAAGGACTTGCAACGAGAATTCCGCTATATCCTGCAACCTTAATAGAGACAAAGAAGAACTCACCGGGGGCTAATTGCAAAAATTTAACCCCTTTTGCTGGTATTTCCAACCATTGTACCAAAGGACGCACAAAGATAAAGCAACCCACCACCCCAATCGCAACGGAGATGAGAGCATAAAAAATACGGTAGCGTAACTCCTCTAGATGGTCAAACAAAGACATTTCTACTTCATCAGGAAGTTCGTCAAGATACTCGTCTTCCGCGTCTGTCTTTGGGGAGGGAATGTTTACTTCAGTGGTCATGGCAAAAATTAGCAGTCAATGTTTACGTATTTTAGCTTAATTAAGCATAAAAGATGAATAGCCAAACGGAGATGCGATCGCTAATTTTGTGAGATATTCGGTTAAAGTCATTTTAATATACTATCTTTTTGTGTTAGTTACATTGCACCCTAAAACCATAAGATGAACTCACAATAACCGGATATTCAGGGGAACGAAAAGTGGAACTACAGTAACCAGAAATAGCATTAAAATATCCCCCTCGTAACGCTTTTTGCTCTGTAAAAACATGAGAAGCTATAAACGCACTGCCATCGGTTACTTCATTCCCATGATAGGTAGAACGCCAATCATCTAAACACCATTCCCACACATTACCGTGCATATCATATAATCCAAAGCGATTAGGGGGAAATATTCCGACTGTTGTTGTTTCTTCTACATTACTATGGGGAGATTGATAGTTCGCTAAATTTTCTGTGATGGTTTCTCCAAATGAGAAAGGGGTAGATGTTCCTGCACGACAAGAATATTCCCATTGCGCTTCACTAGGAAGCTGATAGTTTTTATTAGTAAACTGTGATAGTCTTTGGCAAAACTCTATTGCATCATGCCATGATATGTTTTCAATGGGTCTTTTATTCCCTGAGAAATGTGCTGTTTTTACCGTTAACTCTCTGTTTATAGCGTCTAATTGAGCAATGACTTTCCATTGTTCCTGTGTAATTGGATATCTTGCCATATAAAATGATGGGACAGTTACTTGATGACGAAAATTGTAAACGCTATCTCCTTCTCCCATCCAAAATGTTCCTCCAACAATATAAACCATCTCTAATTTCACATCATTCGGCAAAATTTCAGTAAAGTATTCAATGTCATAATTCTCTGTTTTGATAATTTTCCCATTTCTATTAACTTTTGGTGTTTGAATGGTTATTTTTTGTAAATTAACTGCTTCAGTTGGATTAGTTTGTTTTTTGTTTTTTTGTAAAGACTGATTGTGTTGATGTTGGTTTAACCAATCTTGCCATTGTTCATCGACTTGAGTGTTTTCATTGACAGTAATATTTTGAAAAGATAAAACCTGACTAATATCAACCCCTTTTAAATTAGTACCTTCTAAATTTGCTCCTGTAAAATCAGCCCCTTCTAGATTACAGTTTTCTAATTTTGCGCCTTTTAAATTTGCGCCCCTAAAAGAAACCGCTTCAAAAGTAAATCCTGATAAATCAGTATTTTCTAAATTAGCTTGATCAAACCTTACACCTTGCCAATTAATGAGTTCAATACCATAAATCTCGGTTAAGTAATCACAATGAGATATATCAATTTTTGATAGATTGGCATTGGTAAAACGAACTTCTTCGGTAATTTCGCTCCCTTCAATCCCAGAAATAAACTGCTCAAATCCTATTACACCTGTGAAATTCGCATTGGTAAAATTCGCTCCACTAATTAACCCTTGACTGAAGACAGCTTCTTGAAAATTTGCTCCTGTACAATTGACATTTTCAAAATTAATAAATTCATCCTGACAATGGACTCGACTAAAATTAGTATTGATACAAATAGAATTATCAAAATATGCTTCACCTAAAACTGCATCACTCAAATTGGCATCTTCTAAATTAGCACCCGAAAAGTAATATAATTCTGCTCTCTTTAAGTTAGCACTTTTTAAATTAGCGTTGGTAAAATCAACATCATATAAGTTCGATTGGCTTAGGTTCGCACCTTCAAGATTTGCTCCACTTAAATTAATTTCATAATCACCATCAAAGTAAAATGCTAAATCACTGAGATCAACCCCTCTTAAATCTTGGTTTTCTCCCCCTGATTTGATTAATTCTAATACCAATCTCCACTTTGGCTCAAGTTGAGTTGTTTCATCAATTTGACTGTCTTCTAAATGAGTCCCTTGTAATTTTGCGCCTGTTAAATTTGCACCACAAAGATTAGTTTGAGATAAATCACAATATCTTAGATCCGCATTAGTTAAGTTAGCGTTACTTAGATCAATTCCTCTTAAATAATCTCTCGGATCAATTCCAGCTTGTTTGATTTGTTGTAGTAAGCTACCAGCATTTTCTCGTTTAAGCCTATCAATAATTGCTTGTCTATCCTCTAAGGAACATTCTAGTAAAAAATCTCGATTAATTTGGGTAGAGTAATAGGTCAAACGATAACCTTTATTTTCTTTGGATTTAACCAATTCATCATATATTTTTTCCGCTTCTTGTAAAGAAACAGGATTTTTTGTTTTTTTTCCTGTTCTGAGTTTTGTTCCTGTTTTTCCGTAAGCGTAATTGACGTGGTACTGTTCCCACGAAACATAAACAATTTCTACTTCATAGACTTTATCAGAGTTATAGTTCTTATAGGAAAGACTGGCTTTTTTTATAGACATTTTTTATGCCTTCAAATTCTCCTCTTAAGCTGTTCATCACCGCACATTGGTATGTGGAGACTGTAAGGGAGTAGAGAGATGGGAGAGAGTTTGAGGATTCGTACTAAAATACCCAAGACCCAGTTTAAATGCTTCTTGGCTTATATGCTAATGTAAAATGAGTAGTCCGTCAAGTTTAATGTGATAGGCAGATAAATCCTCTTGAGAAAATTAAAAGATATTTGTCTTACTTAACTTTGTTGAAACTGGACACACAATCTTACGTAATTTTATATTCTTCTTTTAGCTATAACTTATTATTAACTTCCTTAATTTCTCTGAAATTAACTAACGAGTGAAACACATTTTGTGTTGTCCACAACATTATTTCTGTGAAGTGTATCGTGATTAACGAATACCTATGATGCAGCTTTTGAAAAATTTTAGGATAACTTAATCTATTTATATGTCTTTAGAGATAGTATATAGTCAGGCGTGGTGTAAAACGATGATTAACTGTTTGAGAATCTTCCAATTTTCTTAAGAATTTACTTCTGGCAACAGACAAGTTATCTTAAGTGCAAAAAAACTGATCTTGATTCTCTCAGTCACTGACGGATTAGGTCATCTCTGCTTAATTTTATTTACTGAAAAGATGATCCCGAACGCTTAAGCGATGAGAGTCATGATTTGTTCTGCTATAAATAATTGGGATAGAAAAGGGAATTATAAAATTGGGTTAACCCGTTAATTAAATTCTCTTTTTTGAATAAAAATGTGTCATACTGTCGCAGTAATTTGTCACATTTATAACAGTACAATTGATAAACTTATCTTAACCTAAAAAATATCTTTTCTTTAATCATGAAGAATTTACAGACCATGAAAAAAACAGATTTGAGTCAAATTCTTCCTTGTGGCCATACCAAAATTGAACTTGACGGAGGAAAATGTTGCTTATTAATTGAAAGAGAGCAATCTTGTCCTTATGTTGCTTATGAAATCCTATTAGAAAATTTTCAGGAAAACTCTAATAACTTACCTAGTGTCATTTTTACCGCTCTTAATGATGGTAACCGCTCAATTAAAGTGATAGAGGACAAAAGTTTTAATTTGACAGGCTATTGTTCTCAAGAATTATTAATAGCCGGAAAAGATATTTATAATTCTTTGATCAATGTAGAAGATATTCCCCAACTAACTCAAAAAATTGATCAAGCAATCACTGAACAAATGCCTTACAAAGCGGAATATAGAATTATTACGAAATCAGGGCAAGAAAAGTGGATTTTGGAACAAGGTCAAGGGATTTATAATAGACTCGGAAAAATAGAACAGATACAAGGCTGTCTAACCGATATTACTCATTGTAAAGAGATCGAACAATCACTCGGAAATATTGAAAAACACTATTGGTTATTAGCAGAAAACGCTACTGAATTAATTACACTCCACGCTCCCAGTGGTCACTATCGCTATATTTCTCCTATATGTCAATCCTTACTTGGTTACAAACCAGAAATTTTTTATAATTCTTTTCCTGATCAACTATGTCATCCAGAGGATAAGAGTAAGCTGAAACAGTTTTACAATTCCCTAAAAATAGAGAATCATTTAAGTTCGATTATCTATCGTATTCGCCACTCTCAAGGACATTATATTTGGCTAGAAACTCAGGCCAAAGTGATTCCTAATTCTGAAACAGGAAAGATCGAAGAAATTGTTTGTGTCTCCCATGAAGTCACAAAACAACAGCAAGTAGAAGAAGCTTTACAACAGGCTGCTAACCAATATCATACCATATTTGAATATATCAACTATGGTATTTTTCAAACGTCTAAAGACGGTCATTATTTAACAGCAAATCCTGCTTTAGCTAAACTTTATGGTTATGACTCTCCTGTTGATTTAATCAATAATTTAACTTATGTGGATCAACAACTTTATGTTAATCCAAAACAACGAGAAGCACTAATGAAGCTGCTAGAGAAAAAAGGACAGGTTAGCAATTTTGAATCTCAAGTTTATCGTAAAGACGGCAGTACTATCTGGATTTCAGAAAATACAAGGGCTATTTATAGCCAGCAAGGACACTTTTTATATTATGAAGGAACAGTAGAAGATATTACTGATCGTCGTCAAACGGAAGCGAAATTATACAAAGCAGCCTATCATGATTCTCTAACCCAATTACCTAATCGAGTTTGGTTTTCTAATCAATTTGAACAAGTCATGAGATGTAATTTGTGTAAATCTAACAAACTTTTTGGTGTTCTTTTTATTGGGTTAGATGGATTTAAACATATTAATGAAAGTTGGGGTCATTGTGCGGGGGATAAATTATTGAAATTAGTTGCATTGCGCTTAAAACAAACCATACGGGATGCAGATAGAATTGCTCGTTTTGCTGGGGATAAGTTTGTTGTTCTCCTTGCTGATCATATTCAGAGTCTTGATGATATTACTCAGATTGCAGACCGAATTTTAGAAAATTTTAGGCTACCTTTTGTCTTAGAAAAAGAAACTTTATTTATGAGAGTTAGTATCGGAATTACCACCAGTAAAATGGATTATCAGAAAACAGAAGATGTCTTAAGAGATTCAGAAGTAGCTATGTATCAAGCAAAAGTATCAGGGAAGAATTGTTATATGGTGTTTGATCAAACGATGCGTCAAACGGCTTTAAGTCGTTTACAATTAGAAAATGATCTAAGACAAGCTATTGAAAAGAAAGAATTCATCCTTTATTATCAACCTATTATTGAGTTAAAACAAGGACAATTGGTGGGATTTGAAGCTCTGATTCGTTGGCATCATCCCATCAAAGGTTGGATTTCTCCCGTTGATTTTATTCCCATTGCTGAAGAAACAGGACTTATTAATGAGATTGGCTGGTGGGTAACAGAAGAAGCTTGTCGTCAACTTTATTATTGGCAAAAAGAGTATCCTCATACTTTTCCTTTGAAGATGAATATAAATCTTTCAACTTATCAACTAACACAAAAGAATTTAGTCGGACAAATTGAAAATATTTTACAACAAACTCAAGTTGAAGGAAAAGATATTAAATTAGAGATTACAGAAAGTTGTTTTTTAGAAACGATTGGATCTGATATTGAAAAAATTGAAGCGATTAAAAGGTTGGGGATTGAACTCTGTATTGATGATTTTGGTACTGGCTATTCTTCTTTAAATCGTTTACATGAATTTCCGATAGATACCCTTAAAATTGATCGCACTTTTACCCAACGATTAGAATCCCATCCTACTACTATTATTCAAATTATTGTTACCCTTGCCCACACATTAGGAATGGATGTTGTCGCTGAAGGAATTGAAACGGATCAACAATTACAACAACTCAAAGCAGTGGGGTGTGAATATGGCCAAGGCTATTTATTTTCTCGGCCAGTAAATGGAGAAACCGCTTGTCAATTTTTTGAAGAAGATAACTTAATTCAGCAATATTTTAAGGGTTAAATAAGGGATGATTTGCGATCGCTTTACCGATTTCCAAAGAAGAAGTTGCTGCTGGAGACGGGGCATTACAGACGTGTAAACTGTTATGATCTGCTATGATTAGAAAATCCTCGACTAATTGGCCAGACGTGGTTAAAGCTTGAGCGCGAACCCCTGCATCAGAGGGAATGACATCTGATTCAGTAATCTCTGGAATGAGTTGTTGCAGACTATGGACAAAGGCTTTTTTATTCCATGAACGAACCATTTCTTGTATTCCTTCGTCGGCGTATTTAAAGGCTAATTTCCAAAATCCACCGTAAGAAATTACCTCAAATAAATCTTTTAAATCAATATCTGTTTTGCTGTAACCTTCCCGTTTGAAACTCAAAACTGCATTGGGGCCAGCGTGAATACTACCATCAATCATGCGGGTAAAATGAACCCCTAAAAAGGGAAAATCAGGGTTAGGAACAGGATAAATGAGATTTTTGACTAAATGTCTTTTCTCTGGCGTTAATTCATAGTATTCACCCCGAAAGGGAACAATTTTGGCTTGGGGGTTAACCCCTCCTTTTTTGGCAATGCGATCGCTAAACAGTCCACCACAATTAATTAAGTATCGGGTTTCAATCCTTCCTTGGGAGGTTTCAATAATTTGAGACTGGGATTGATTAATAATATTATTTACCTGTGTATTGAGTTTAATTTCCCCTCCTTTTTCCTGAATCGTTTCAGCATATTTTTTGCACACTTTTTTATAATCAGCAATTCCCGTAGAAGAAACATAGATTCCGCCTACACACTGCACATAAGGCTCATAATCTTTAACTTCTTCAGCACTAATTAAACGAACTTCTAGGTGATTTTCTAGACCTCTTTGATATAAATTCTTTAAGCGAGGTAATTCTGCGTCTGAGGTAGCAACAATGACCTTACCACATTGCTCATAAGGGATATTATGCGCTTGACAAAAGCGAATCATTGAGGCGTTTCCCTCTCGACAAAATTTGGCTTTAAAACTATTGGGTTTATAATAAATTCCAGAGTGAATAACGCCGCTATTACGTCCTGTTTGATGAAACGCAAGTTGACTTTCTTTTTCTAAGACACTTAAAGAAGCATCGGGAAATCTTTCTTTTAAGGCCATAGCGGATGCTAACCCGACAATTCCCCCACCGATAATTGCAAAATCGTACATGATAATAGTTAATAGATAAAACTTTCTCAAACCTACCTATTTTATAGTAGGTTGGCAAGCACAGTTAATTGAGATTCAATAGTAACCTTAATTACTTGCCTCCCAAAAGATGAATTGTCTATGATCCCTTATAGTATAAGGTTTTTAGAGATTTTTCTCAGATTTTCTGAGAAAGTTTCTCAGATTTTCTTAGATTATTTTAATTGTATCTACCATTACTATTTTTCCTCAACGGTTCACTGGTCACTTGTCACTGCTAAAAAGAGGAAACTTTCTGAGAAAGGGCGCGTCAATTTAGCCAGTGTGTGTGAGGAGTAAGAACGAAGGCTCTGGAGGTCGTAACAATGGAAAGACCTCTTAGGGCCTTTTTTTCTATCTTTCCCCTTCTGAACACTTAAAAATCTATAATCCATAATTTATAATTTATTATTCATTTTTTCGCTTAACCAATCTAAAATTTCTTGGATGTCTTTTTGCCGAGGATTACCCATTTCTGTAAACATTTGATAAGCTTGCTCTAAATATTCTTTAGCTTCCTCATTTTTTTCTCTATGAGCCTTAGAAACTCCCAATCCCATTAAACTCTGGGCTTCACCATAACGATAACCTATTTCACGGGCAATCTCTAAGGCTTGATAACGATACTTATCGGACTCGTCTCTTTCCTTTAAAACGGCGTAAATATTCCCTAAACTATTTAAACAGTTAACAATACCTCGTTTATCGCCAATTTCCTGAGCAATATTTAAGGCTTGTTGTTGTAAGTCTATCGCTTTCTCATATTGAGCTAATTTACCGTAAAGATTACCTAAATTGCTTAAGATAGAACTTTCTTGCTGTCTATCTCCAATTTTACGAGCAATTTCTAAGGCTTGTTCGTGATAAGGTAGAGATTTATCGTTTTGGTCTAATAGTTTATAAATATTTCCTAAATTGGTTAAAACAGATGCTTTTCCTCTAAAATCCTCTATTTTCTCATAAATATCTAATGATTTTTGATAGTAGTCTTTTGCTTCATTATATTGCCTTAAAGACTGACAAACTTCACCTAAATTCATCAAAGAATCAGCTTCTCCTAACTTATTTTTTGTTGCTCTTTTGATGTCTAAAGATTTTTGTTGCAATTCAAGAGATTTTTTACTTTTTCCTAAAAATTGATAAATATTAGCCAAATTTCCTAAAATATTAGCCTCTACTTGTTTATTCCCAATTTCTCTAGCTATTTCTATGGATTTTTGATACGATTTAACGGCTTCTTCATATCTTCCCAAAAATTGATAGGCATTAGCCAAATTTCCTAAAATATTAGCTTCGCCTTGTTTATCTTCAATCTCTCTAACTATTTCTATGGATTTTTGATACAATGCAATGGCTTCTTGGTATTTTCCTAAATCTTGATAGTTATTAGCTAGATTGCTTAAATTTGATGCTGTTGCCTGTTTATCTCCTATTTTTTCACTAATTTCTAAAGATTTTTTTTGATGTGCAATTGCTTGCTCATATTCTCCTAAAGCACGATAAAAAGTTCCTAAGTTACCTAAACAAATAGATATTGCTTGTTGATCATCAATTTTCTCAGCAATTTCAAAGGATTCTTTATATGTTTGAATTGCTTTATGATACTCGCCTAAATTTGCCTCTTGAATTCCTATGTCCATCAGATTGGACAGAATCAACATTTCTGGTCTATTAACCTGTTGTTGAGCTATTAAATCTATATTTTCTTCTAAAGAAGGGAGATTAGCCATAATTTTAACCTATCATTTTAATTTAAGAATCCAAGCCAAAACAGCAAAAGTAACACCAAGAATAATCAAAAATAGTCCCCATCCCAGATTTAGATTACCACTAACAAGGTTAACGCCATAAGCAATGGAAATGCTGGATGCTGTGGAGAAGATCAAGATCAGCCATGACTCTCGTTTAACGCTATTAAGCTCAAATGAGAGTCTTTGATTTTCTGATCTTAACGTTTCTAACTCGGAAGTTTGATCTTTTAAATTTTTTCGTGAGGTTAGAGATTCTGCTACAATTCGGTCATATTCTCGTTTACTTGGGCGATTGAAGAAAGAATCTACAACTCTGGATAGCCAACCCGAATTGGAAGATTCTTCAAGACTTTCACGATCAAATTTATCTAAAGGATTCTCAGACATCGCTTATTCCTCTAACGTAGAGAAATAACCTGATTTTCCTTTCTTAGTGTTTTACTTGCCTCTAATACCGCTTGTCTTGCCCATTTATCAGCGTTTAAAATATCCTCTAAGGTTGGGGTAGAAGTATTTTGTTGAGTAAACTTATCACAAACCGTTTCAATTAAACGGGGAATATCTAAGAATTTAATCTTTTCATCTAAAAATAGGGCAACAACCGCCTCATTCGCTGCATTTAAGACTGCTGGCATCGCTCCACCTGCTCGTCCTGCACTATAAGCCAATTTCATACAAGGGTACTTATGATGATCGGGTTCACGGAAGGTCAAATTTCCAGCCTTAACGAGATCCAAGGTTTCCCAATCAGTATAAACTCGCTCTGGCCAAGAAAGCGCATATAAAAGGGGTAACCTCATATCAGGCCAGCCTAATTGGGCTAAAACAGAGGTATCTTGTAACTCAATCAAGGAATGAATGATGCTTTGAGGATGAATAACAATATCAATCTTGTCATAGTCCATACCGAAGAGATAATGAGCTTCAATGACCTCTAATCCCTTATTCATCAAGGTAGCAGAATCAACCGTTATTTTGCGCCCCATTGACCAATTAGGATGTTTTAAGGCATCTTGTACCGTAACTAAGGGTAATTTTTCCACCGGCCAGTCGCGGAATGCACCTCCCGATGCAGTTAGAATAATACGTCTTAACCCACCTTCGGGGACACCTTGCAAACATTGAAAAATGGCAGAATGCTCTGAATCTGCGGGTAATAGCTTAATTCCGTGCTTTTTCACCAAGGGTAACACCACAGGTCCCCCTGCAATCAAAGTTTCTTTATTTGCCAATGCAATATCTTTTCCAGCTTCAATGGCGGCTAAAGTGGGCAATAACCCAGCACATCCTACAATTCCTGTAACAACGCTTTCTGAATCGCCATATCTCGCCACTTCAATGATTCCCTCTTCCCCTGAGAGGATAATGGGAGAATAGTCAAGACTTTTTAATCTTTCTTTAAGAATAGGAAGCTTATCCTGATTGCGAATCGCAACGATTTCTGGTCTAAACTGCTCAATTTGTTGGGAAAATAGATCAACGTTGTTCCCTGTAGCTAATCCAACAATTTGAAACTGTTCGGGATATTGAGCGACAATATCAAGGGTTTGTGTACCAATTGAACCAGTAGAACCGAGAAGAGTAATGCGTTTCACAATTTTTTAAGAAATGGGGATCACTCCATACTATATCAGGAATTGTGTCATCTTTAAGAAGATCGCAGGTGTAGGTAATGTTAAGAGAGATTTAACCTAACGCCGTTTTAAAGCTAATACACTTAGGAAAAAACTAGATAACATGACTTGAACCCCTAATGCTAAAGAAGTGACAGAAGGAATAACAATTTGCATGGTTTGAGCAGGGTTTAATGCTCCAAATTGAGTGGCTTCCCATTGTAAAAAAGCAAAACCTGTTCCTAAAATACCAAAGATAAACAAACTTAATCCGATAATTAACCCTAACTCTAAGCTAAAATGACGGGAGAAGGCTTTATACTTTTTATCCTCTGGAATTAACCCTTCACTAATGGCAAAGGCTTTGGTAAATAGGGCAAAAATAACTGTTTGAAACCCTAAAATAATTGCAGTAGAAGAATACAAAAGAGAGTGAACCCTTGGACTATCCAGTAAGAAAACGGTACTCAGCAATCCAACTATAACTAAGAAAAATCCGGGATATAGAAATAACCAACGGGGACTATATAACAGTAAAAATCTTAAATGTCGCCAACCATCTCGCCAACTTCTTAAATGGGGTGGCCGACTGCGGCCATCAGGAGATAAAGTAGTAGGAACTTCGGCAATTTTTAGATGATATAACGTTCCTTTAACGACCATCTCACTGGCAAATTCCATCCCTGTTGTCCGTAAATTTAACCGTTCAATAGATAGCTTACGAAATCCTCTTAAACCGCAATGAAAATCACTGCAAGGACTAGCAAAAAAGAGACGGCCAAAACCTGTTAATACTGGATTTCCCAAATATCTATGATGAAGTGGCATTGCCCCCTTTTTAATACCTCCTTTAAAACGATTTCCCATGACTAAATCATAGCCTTGTCGTAGCTTTTCTACAAAGGGATGAAGACGGGTAAAATCGTAACTATCATCCGCATCCCCCATAATAATAAAATGACCGTTGGCTGCCGTAATTCCCCCCATTAAAGCACTACCATAACCTTTTTGGGTCACATTAATGACCCTTGCCCCTAGATCATTAGCAATGTCTTGAGAGCCATCTGTACTGCCATTATCGGCAATAATTACCTCACCTGACACATTATATTCTTTGAGATACCACTGGGCTTTTTCAATGCAAGTAGCTAGGGTTTCAGCTTCATTCAGACAGGGCATTACAATGGATAATTCGAGTTCATTCATAGCTTTTTTATTTATAGGTTATTAAGTTGATCTTTGACAGATTCATGGGCAATAATAAGACGGTCAGCGCATTGTTCTTTGACGTGTTCGGGACTAATCATAAATTCTGCTTTAATTGAATAATCACCTTTTTGATGGAACGGAGAACTATAAAGAAAGGTTTGAGGCGATAGAGAAACTAAACAATAATCATGATCTGGTTTTAGTTGACTTAAATATTCGGGTCGCGTCCAATCTTTAAGATGCTGTTCCATTGAATAAGTTTCAGGATAAGTATAAGCCCATTGAGTCCGAATCCCAAAGATGACTATAATGGCAGTGGCTATCAGTCCTACCGTTCGTCCATTTAACCATCGATGCCATTGGGTTTCTTGGTTCAATAAAAACAAATTAACAGCAATTAAAACCATAATCCAATACATATAATAACGTAACTGATAGGAAAAAGGCAGCTTTGCGGTTATTAACGATAGTAAGATTATAAAACCAAGAGCAATATTACTTTCTTTAGTAAGACGACGGCATAAAACAGCAAATAAAATAACATTGAAAATGACGTAAATGGCGAAATAGCCTCCCATCCCAAAGGTATCGCTATCGAGGGGAACAAAGTCCATGGCAATTGTCCAAGGAAGGGGTCGTCTGTCATCAAATGCACCAATTTCTAAGAGGGAAAATATCCATCTTTGAATAGGGTTCATTGCTTGTAAAGTAGCCGACATATAATCTGAGGATGGGGTAATAGCATGGTTAAGGGTAAGTCCTAAAACAGATACTTTGAGAGGATAAAATGGATTTTGATATTGAACAAAGTTAATAAATTCTGTGGTAAAGATAACGACACCTGAAAGAAATCCAGTAATCAGGAATTTAAGAATATTAGTCAGGTTAATGAGAGATTTACGGAAAGCAGTAATAACAATTTTAATAATCGCTAAACTAAAGAAAATTCCCACGGTTGGAACTAATAAAAACTTTGTATTAGCAGCCAATGAGCCGGCTAAACTGAAAACGATAACATTGCGCCAATTGACAAAATCAGAATCAGACTTAATATACAGCAAATAAGTCATCAAGACCACTATCGCAACGCCAACATTCCCCAGTAAATCAACATAACAAGCGGTAGCCGCAATATGAATTAGGGGAACAGCTAAGATAGCAAGTGTGGATAAATAAAGGGGGATTTTTAAATAAAATTTTAGAAAGATAAAATAGAATATTAAAGAAAGAAAACTAACCAAGTTAGCGAGTTCAGGATGTTTAATTCCCCCGATTGACCAAAAGAAACCTTGTAAGATATTAGCTAATTTAGGGAAATTATCATAAACTAATTCTCGTTCTGTTTCCATTAAATATTGCTCAGGAGTCACCAAATTCCAAAGTCTAGCAGCAAAGGGAAGTTGATACATCCATGTATCCCCGTTGGCATCGACTCGAATGAAGCATTTGATCAACAGAAAAATAACTAAAATACTAGCGAGTACCTTTAAAGCATTACTTAGGGTTAATAGTTTTAATACCTTACCTTGGGTTACATGAGAAGCGATAAAACCGATACCCCCTAAGCCTAATAAAAGCCTTAGTAATCTTAACGTTTGGCTATTAACCAGTCCCATATATCCAACAAACCCTAACATTAACCCGATGGAAATTAACCCTAATCCAATCGTCAAAGTTCGGTTTCCTTTTAAACGATAAGCTAGGGGCGAAAACTGAATAACAGGAATGTTGTTGTAGCAAAGTAAGCTATAGGTTAGAATAAGTACGCCAAGGATAAAGCTAATTAATGGAATAAGCATCTGTTTTCAAAAAAGTAAGTGATTCAATTAATAGTGGTTTAGGCGAAGTAGTAGAAAGATTAGACGCTTAGAAGTAAAAGATATTGTCTTTTTCTATTAAATAGCCTTCTACCTTTCTACTCCTGTATTTTTTGAACTATTCAACGTGCATATCCTCTGCACTTTTTAATTCTCTCAAGTGTAAAGGATGGTTATAAAACTCTAATTTGTGTCCCGTATGAACATAGGTTTTTCCTCCTTCAAACGCCACAAACACTTGATGATAAAATATCGTTCCTGATAGCATTAATAGAGCTATCATCGATAAATTAACCCACTGAGACTTTAAATCCTTTTGAACCTTTGGCATCAGATGAACACTAATTAAGAGAAAATTGATTAAAGAAATCATCAACATAATAACGCCTCGGACTGGCCGATTATCAGACGCTAAAATTCCTGCAATATAAAACAGAACTAATATTCCATTGGTTAACCAGAGAAAATGAAGTGGTTGTAATGTATCTTTAATTATTTTAAATTGTAGCCAATTAGTGATCTGTTTCTTTTTAATCGTCTGTTTTAAACAGTAAACAATGCCAAGTAAACCAAAGATTAAGAGAAGAGTTAAAGCAGGGCCAACTGCGTGTAAAATGGCATGGGGTAACCACTCCGACATGGGATGAAAATATTGATCTTGAGTCACCCGAAAGGCAACAAATTGATAAAGTTGTATCCAAGATCCTAAAAGAGTAAGAAAGAAAATGCTAAATATTCCTAAAAACCCCCACATTGCATCAGTTCGTTTCCCCCACCACAAAGCGGCAAGGGTTGCAAAACCTGTTAAAAGATAACTAGGAACAGCATATTCTCGTAAACCAGAGAAAATTCCGATTCCCCATGCTGCTAACATCCCCACTAATATTTCTTTACGATACGATGGCCGTTTATCCTGCGTTAACAACCATGCAGGAACAAAGCCAATGACAATTAAAGCAGCCATAACATGATTTTCAGTCATAATCCAGCGATTTATACCAAAAACCAAGGGAGAAGCCAGATAAAGGGTGGTAAATGCCCCTGATAAAGTATTATTCTTAGTTGCCCAACGACTAAAGAAGAATAACGTTACACCTTGAATGAGTAGTAGCATGACGTTAACCAGTTGCATAGTTTGTTCACTACTACCAGATAAAGAGAGCTTTAGCCCAAAAATTAGCCAAGAATGGTAACCAATAGAGCGATGATGGTCTAATAAGTCTCCATTGGGGAAAATAATGCCATCTAACGCACCTTGAATCGTTAAATCATCGGTAGCATCTCTGATAGCAAAATCGCGATAACCTATATCATCCCATGTACGAATGGCTATAGTGTTATAAACTGCATAGATTCGCACTGCTAAGATAGCAATGAGGGAAAAAATGACAAAAACTTGTAAAATTCGTTGACTAATAATCCCCTGTTGTTTTTTTTCTATTTTGGGGGATTCTGCGGTTAATACCATAAACGAACACTCCACACACACACAACTATTAGGGACAGTTTATCTTATTATGTCTAAATTATAAATTATAAATTATAAATTATGAATTATGAATTATAAGTATTCGTAGGGTGGGCGGGAGAGAGATTTATCGTTAAAGGTTAAAGATCGTTAGGATTAGTATTTAGTTCTCTTAGTTTATTGGCTAATTTTTCAGCCCGTTGACGTTCCTGTTCAGCCCATTGCTTTTCTTCAGTATAATTGGTAAAAACTTCTCCATTAGGATGATAAATTTTTAACTCTGGGTCGGCTATTTCAAAGCGAATCTTTAAATGAGGGCTAACCCAATCATTCATTTCTTCAATAGTTTCTAAACCATTTTCTTCCCTGATTAAACCACTCAATTCATTTCTAAGTTGGTTTTAATGATGGTAATCTAACGAAACTGGACAGTGTTATCGGACATAGGTTTCCCATCGCTTTCTGGATAAATAATGTCTGGGTTGGTAATTGGATTAATTTGTGTGACCATAACTATTAATTGATTGACTAATTTACTCGTTTCCCAATCTCATAGAAAATCCGATGCGTTAGAAACCCATCCTACTCACAACTTTAATCAAACCAACCAATATCGTCATTAGATATGGTATCTGTCTTTTTAGGGGTAACAGGGCGAGTTATGGGGCGAGAAGGAGAGCGTTTAACAATAAAACGAGAAGATTCAGCTTTTTGTTCAGGTTCAGGTGTGGCGTGTTTTTCTTTCTCTTTTACTTGTTCTTCTGCTGCTTTTAACTTGGTATATAAGGTTTCTACTAATTGTTCTTTATCAGATAACTGAGTTTGCAAGTTGTGATAATCTTGCAATTGTTCGGTTAAGTCATCAATTGTTTGGGCTTGATGCTCAATTTTATCCTCTTTTTCTTTAACTCCTTCCAATTGACTTTCTAAATGAGTCACCTGATTTTGTAATCCCTCAGAGGTAACTTGTTCCGTTTCTAATTGCTGTTTAACCTCCATTAATTGCTGTTCAAGTTCTTTAACTCCTTCCAATTGACTTTCTAAATGAGTCACCTGATTTCGTAATCCCTCAGAGGTAACTTGTTCCGTTTCTAATTGCTGTTTGACCTCCATTAATTGCTGTTCAAGTTGCGCTTTTGTAACACGAGAACTAGAGGTTGTTTTTTTAGGGGTGGTTTTTCCCTCAGTTTTCGGAGAATCTGTGGAAGTTTCTCCACTAAATTCTTCTTTAACTAAGTCAGATAGGTTTTTTCGAGTAGTCATAAGGATTAACTCCAATCTCTTTGTAATTCTTCAGTGACCCGTCGATAGTCAGCTTCAGCTTCACGGGCATTTTTCCCCTTCCATTCACTAATGGGTTTCCCATCTAATACTGCACGTTCATGGGCTTTATATTGACGAACAAAAGCATGACAAGCAGGAATTCCCAACTCTAGTAGGGTATTTTGCGCCTCCAAGGTTTCTTTTAGGCTACGGGTATCGACTTTAGTTAAAAGGACACGATGGGAAATATTAAGAGGACTTACCGTCGTTTTCACCGTATTAATTAAAGCCGTTAAGTCCATTGGCGCAGGGGGTGTGGGCAAAATGATATAGTCTGAGGCATTGATAACAGCTTTTAGGGTATCAGATCGCAACGCAGGGGGAGTATCGACAACGATAAACCGATAATCCCGCACCTTTTTTAAATTACCTAATAGAGAAGCCTCGGTCTCTTGGGATAAATCAAAGGTAAATCCCTTTTTACCCCGTTCCACCCACCATGTCGCTGATCCCTGTGGGTCAGCATCCACTAATAACACCGCTTGTTTTTCCCCTAAAATCGCTGCCAAATTAACCGCCGTCGTTGTTTTACCCACGCCGCCTTTACCATTAACCACTGCCAGAATTTTAGGAGAATTAGCCACCTTGGCCTTATTCATGCGATCGCACCTTGTACCCCATAATCAATTTTGTCCTCACCTTACCATGTTTAACGACAAAAATTTTCTAGGGTTATTCTTTTTAATCCAATGACTGATTATTTTCTAAGGCATTGCTGCTATTAATTGACCAACGATGCTCATAAGGAAAATGGCTTTGTTCACAAATCCTTTCTAATTGCTTTTGTTGAGCAAGGGCTTTGCGTAACGTAACAATCAATTGCTGCACCTTCTCCCGTACCACTGGATCTTCAGACGCTGCGGATAACGCCTTGCGTTCTAAAAGTTGTAATAATAATTCGTAGTGAACATGGGAGGGCAGGGGAATTGGTGTCATATTAGTTAATAATTAATCGTTAATCGTTAATCATTGCTCGAACTCACTATATTAACTATACAACCTTCATCAGAATCTTGTTATCCCAAACCGAGGTGATTGAGCTTTTATCCCCAAAGCGTCTTTCGCTATCATGTAGATCAACGATTGAATGATGCTGCTCAAATTTCCCCGTTAAATCCTTTCAACCCTGATAAAATTAGGTTAAGGAATTGTTAACCTTTTTGTTTAACCCCCTTAATCGTGCTGTTATTTGACCTTCTTTTACATTCTGCAAGTTCAACTGAACCATGACTGCTAATGCCTTCGTCCCCAACCCCCAGTATTCTTTTGATACTGTCCCTGATAAACCTGAAGAAGCCTGTGGCGTTTATGGTCTTTATGCCCCCGAAGAGGATGTCGCTACACTAACCTACTTTGGACTCTATGCGCTACAACATCGTGGTCAAGAATCGGCAGGCATTGCCACCTTTGAGGGGCAAACTCTGAAAAGCCACAAAGATATGGGGCTAGTGTCCCAAGTTTTCAAAGAATCTATTCTTAAAGACCTAACAGGTAACCTAGCAGTGGGTCATACCCGTTACTCTACTACGGGTTCGAGTCATAAGGCTAACGCCCAACCTGCCATACAGAAAACACGCCTCGGACAATTAGCCCTAGCACATAATGGGAATTTAGTCAACACTTTAGAATTACGCCAAACCCTCGAACAACGAGGGTGTAATTTTGTGACCACAACGGATTCAGAAATGATTGCAGTAGCGATCGCTCAAGAAGTCGATCAAGGGAAGGAATGGACGGACGCAGCCATTAGTGCATTAGGATTGTGTACTGGGGCTTATAGTCTAGTAATTGGTACACCAGAGGGTTTAATTGGGGTACGAGATCCCCACGGTATTCGTCCCCTTGTTATTGGTACATTACAAGAAGAAGGATTACCGACTCGTTATGTTCTCGCCTCAGAAACCTGTGGCTTAGATATTATTGGGGCAGATTACTTACGCAGTGTTAAACCGGGGGAATTAGTCTGGATTACGGAAGATGGACTGACTTCGATTCCTTGGGCGACTCAAACCAAGCGTAAACTCTGTATCTTTGAGATGATCTATTTTTCTCGTCCTGATAGCATTATGCACGGTGAAAGCCTTTATACCTATCGGGTAAGACTCGGCCATCAACTAGCAAGAGAATCCACGGTTGAGGCGGATGTGGTAATGGGGGTTCCCGACTCTGGAATTCCAGCAGCCATTGGCTTTTCCCAACTGTCAGGGATTCCTTACGGTGAGGGACTGATTAAAAATCGTTATGTGGGACGAACGTTTATTCAGCCGACCCAACACATGAGGGAATCGGGCATTAAGATGAAATTAAACCCATTAAAAGACGTTTTACAGGGAAAACGGATTATTCTTGTTGATGACTCTATTGTTCGAGGCACAACCAGTTACAAAATTGTCAAAGCATTACGGGATGCAGGTGCAACGGAAGTTCACATGAGAATTTCTTCTCCTCCTGTTACTCATCCCTGTTTTTATGGCATTGATACAGATAATCAAGATCAATTGATTGCAGCGACTCAATCTGTGGCTGATATTGAGCAGAAAATTGGGGTTGATAGTCTGACTTATTTAAGTTGGCAAGGAATGTTAACGGTTACGGGACAGGATACAGAGAGTTTTTGTTCGGCCTGCTTTACGGGAGATTATCCGATTAATATTCCTGATGATGTTCGCCGTTCTAAATTGATGTTAGAAACCCAAAAACAATAGAAAAGGGGACTTAACGTGATTTCCTCTAGCCCAACCCTACCCATACTTACAGCCATTTTTCTTAGAAAATCTGAGAAAGTTTCTCAGAAAATCTTAGATAATATTTCCCAGACCTTTTTTGGTAAGTTTGGGTAAGTTTTATTTAACGGATACATCTTCAGCATAACTATAAACTTCAATCCCTAAACTTTCTGCAACGGGTACCGCATTAGGATCAACCATCGGTGAAATAACTATTTTACGGTTGACATTGCGCTGATATTTTTGTTGATAAAATTCTGCTTTACGGCTGAAAATGTACATATCTGCTTTACTAATGGAAGATTTAAGTTCACAGACAATCACTAAGCCATTTTTGATAATGACATCAAGTTCCACTTGATCAGGACGACCAAAAACCATCCCATCGTTATCATAATCGTTAAGGTTTAACACTTCAACACCGAAAGACTCTTCTAAAATAGCTGCTAACCCATTACGAAAACTCGCTTCCGTAAAGAGTCCCCAACGAGAGCCTAACGCCCCAATGGTGCTATCGTGTTTTTGATTCATCTTCTTAATTTCCTCAAAGATTGCTCGGTCTTTTCGAGCTTGTTCTTCCCATTTACGAGCTTGTTCTTCTCTATCTCGTTCTAATTGGTCTAAAATTCGATCCACTCGTTCTTTAAATGCCTCAAACTTCTGATCAACCTCTTGTTTGGGGGAATAATATTCAGAAACAGTTCGCAAAATAAAATCCCGAATACTGGCATCTTCGGCGAGAATACTGGGCAATTGCTCTCTAATTAGGGTTTTAATCTCAGCAGAATTCGTCATCTTAACTTCACTGCAACTTATCTAATTCCAATTATAGACATAGTTATCGAAATAACTAGCGTGTAGGGTGGGCAGCATGAGTTAATTTAATCTTACCTGATAAGGTTTACATGGCTGCCCACCAATAATGTTCAATAAAACCTACATTCAGTTTTTCTTAGAAAATCTGAGAAACTTTCTCAGAAAATCTTAGATAATAAAAAGTGCCACAAAATCTTGCTGAAAATCACTAAGACAATGGGAAAGGATAAATTCAGTGATCTCCCCTCGCTCTTTGGGAGAGTGGTTGGGGGTGAGGGGTTAAAGTCCCCCTTTTTAAGGGGGATTTAGGGGGATCTAACCTTTAACTCGCTTTTTTTAACAAGAAACCGCCACCAATGACGACTAACCCGATTAAGCTACTCGGTTCAGGAGTAGTCGCAACGCCTTCTTCAAATGCAACTTCACCCAAGGTAGTAAAGTCGGCAGATCCGCCATTAGCAGTGACGTTGAAATGAATAAACTGAGTTGTCGCATCAGTAAAATCAAAGACCTGTGCTGAGTTAGGATCGTTTGAAAAAGTGGGATTAAAATTTCCTAGCAGGGTTGTTCCGCCATTGTTAAAATCTCCATCATCATCAGAATAGACTTCAAATGCAGTGATATCCTGATTTACAAAATTAGCACCCCAAAAAGCCAGTCGGGTGGTTGTTAAAGTGCTACCGAGATCAAAGGTAATTTGTCCTAGTGTAGTGCTGAAACTACTTGCCCAATAAGAGTTTAATTGTGAAGCTGCAGTATGAGTCGGATTTAAACCAATATAGGTATCAAAATCATCTACGCCACTGGTATAAGTTTGAGATAGACCACTTTGATCAATGATGTTGCCGATCTCAAAAGGACTGCCAATATCTCCCATCGAAGTAGAGACACCAGTAGGTTGCACAATTGTACCTGCTTGAGCCATTGTCCCAACGCTTAGGGTAGCAACAGTCACGACAGTGGATAAGGAAAGTTTCTTAAGCATAAGAATCTTTTAATTTAATTAAGAAAACGTAAGCAATGTTACCCCACCCCGTTTTTTTGTCAAGGATATGACTGATAACAATTATTTATAGGGTTTTACGTTGGATTTTGCTAGAAAGTTTGATAGGCTAGTCAGGTTGTTCCTGAGTAGGATGCGTTCCCAACGCATCGAAGATAGTGAAAATGGGACGCTTCCTACTTGAAGTGAAAAAGTTGTGGTTTATAGCAGAGGTAGAGATGATTAGGACATAATTTGCTCCCATAACCATATCTTGTATTTCCCAGAACACCCGCCTTGAAATCAATATTTGCTCCCATAACCATATCTTGTATTTCCCAGAACACCCGCCTTGAAATCAATTTCAAGGCTGATCAGTAGCGTTCAATAAATTGAACTAGAGTGCTTCACATAGTTATCTTTAGATAACGATAC
>JBFRWB010000009.1:0-9168 GCA_051439375.1 Microcystaceae cyanobacterium | reverse complement strand
GGGGGTGAGTAGCAAGCCAACTGGCACTTTTTCTTCAGAGTGAGATTCTCTGACCCTAGCAGACAAAGCTGTTCGGTCTGCGATTACTTAAATGAGTAAGTTTGAGTAAGTTTTTAGGAGCGGTTATCGATAGGGACTTAATTTTTGTTTAAGTCCCACTTATTTTGTCTTGAGTGGGTCAATATTAAAACTTATTAAGAATAGATCGAGCATGAGATATGAAGGGGAACATTGACAATAACGACCAAAATAACACAGTACGCTTCTTTATCCTTTGATTAAGGAAAGGCTCGATAATGCTGGGGTTCTGAGGAAGAAGGATCGGTAGTTTTACGGTGATTCTGTAAATATCGTGAATAAATCCGAAAATTCTCTGAGAGATCAAGGACAGTTAATCGGGCAATTTGAAGAAAGGAAGCAGTCAAACCCTCGTTGGCTTATAAAGCTTCATCCATTCAGTATCAATGGAAACACACACTTAAAGGGAGATTAGAATTATGTTGGGGAAAATTCAGCAATTAACCAACGCCTCATGGCAATACCTCAATCAGCCTGTCTTTGAACGCACTAACGCCTCAGTCTGGCAACCTCATCGTTTTTGGTATCTCTACAAAATTCAACATTTAGAAAACTGTTGGCTCAAAGCCTGTGGTTCCCAAAGGCATTATACTCAGTAGGCAGTAGTCTTCTTTCAAAAGAGCCGAACTTTTCATGAACCCAGATGTTGAAATCCGACGATTATTAGATGTGATGCCTGCCTCTGGGCGAATGCTCACAAAAATCATCAGTAGTCCCCAACAATCTAAGGTAATAGACGCACCTTTTCCCGTTCCTTGGAAACGCAGCGATCGCCCCATCTACCTCAACTTTAGTTTATGGAGTCGATTATCTCAAGGCCAACGGGATTTAGCTATTTTAAGGGTGGCTTGTCTGTTAAGCAATGTAACATGGTTTAAATTAGATCCCTATCAGGGCGCAACTTTGATTGGTTTGGTTGGATTAATAGCAGAATTTTTACAAGGGGATGCAGTGGGTGCGGTGGTGGCTACTGGTTTAACGGCGATCGCAGCGAATCGAGTTTGGCGCAATAACCGCAGTGTGCAACGGGAATTAGATGCGGATGAGTCTGCCTTGAAAGTTGCCTTGAGACGGGGTTATACAGAGGTAGAAGCAGCAAGAAATTTGTTAGATAGTATAGAAGCGATCGCTGACTTGGAAGGGCGTTCAGTGCTTAATTTTACTGAGTTAATTCGTCGTCAACATCTCAAGGTATTTGCCAATTTATCTCCTGTCAACGTCCCCGACAGTGTTAAAAAGTATGAATAAACAGTTATCAGTGAACATTTATAAGGGCAGGTAAGCACCTTTAAAGAAGTCGGAAGTATGAAGTCGGAAGTCGGAAGTTGTTTTTGTAACAAGGATTTATACCTCCCTCCAAAAACGTTCTGTCTAAAAGGCAGGGTTTTAAACCTAGTTATTTCGATAAATTTTTGCCATTTAAAAATAAATAAGTACAAAACCTACCCTTACCCAAAACCGATATCATAATTCATAGTTTCTCTACTTAAAACTATTTAATAAAACGCTTAGATAGGGCAAAAATATCGCCTAAGTCCACATCTCCATCACGATCGCTATCAAGAAAAGAATTTAATAAGGAATTACTTTGAGAAACCCCCGGTTTAGGTTTACCAACATTAAGCACATTGAGAACGACAGGAATTAACATGGGAATCAGTTGTTGCAGTTGATTGGCATCTATTCCTGTTCTTTGAGCAATTTCACCTACTTGCTGTTGGTTTAATGCGTTGTCAACTAACCCACTCAACAGACTTCCTCCACTTCCTTGAGCTATATCTCCTAACATAGATTCAATGGATGAGCGATCGCCTGTTACAGCTTGCTGTTGTAGCATAGGGCGTAAGGTTGTGCCTAATGTTGATAAAATTGTCTGCATTTGTCCTTCTTCAATACCATTATCCTGAGAAAGTTGGCGAATGGTATTGACGGCGGTACTGAGTTGATCCACGCTACCTTCTGTGTTGGGATCATTGATAGAACTTAAAAGATCGAAGAAAAGACCCATTGGATGTTGTTACCTCAATATTAGTTGGCTTCAGCATATCACAATGGCAGTCAATTCCGAATTATCAAGTATCAATAATTAGAAGGAAGGTTGAGATTCACAGGCGGAAAAAGTGCTTAATTGTAACACCATGCGATCAATCGAGCCAACGAGTGAGTTTCCTGATTGATGAGGGTTGTTAGCCAAAATACTAAACACTAAGATCCCATGTTGAGGGTGATTCAAATAACCAGATAACGCCCTTACACCTCGTAATGTCCCTGTTTTGGCACTTACTGAGCCTTGTGCAACTGTATGTTTCATTCGATTTCTCAGCGTTCCTGTATGACCCGCTACGGGTAAAGACGAGTAAAATAAATCTTTACTGGGAGAATAGTACATTGCCCGCAATAACTGGATAATTGCCCTCGGTTTAGCAATATTACGACGAGATAAGCCTGAACCATCGGCTAATCGGTAATCATTGGGATTAATGCCAATTTGCGCCAATGAGGATTTGGCAACCCCCGCACCACCGATGTGACTTAACAAAGTATCTGCATACCAGTTATTACTGCGTTGATTAGTAACATTGATCCATTCACGAACGGATTTGGTACGGATTTTACCATTGGGATTTAATCTTTGTAGCGCAGCCGCCGTTGTAAAGAGTTTAGTATTAGAAGCGGGAATAAAATATTTATCGGCGTTGTGGCTGTAGAAAACCTGTCCTGTTTCTAAGGATTCAACTAATACACCCCAATGCTTGCCATATTTGCCCATAATTCCCTGCATGGTTGGGGCAAGTGCCTGTTGACACACCCCTTGATTGAAGTTTTCTGGTGGGGGAACTATAATTTCGATGGATTCTCGGCCTTGAAAGTAATCAATGGCAGCAACAGGACTGGATTCGTTAGCCAGTGTGGGAGGTGTCAAAGCAACACTAGAGGTTACAGCGACGAGTAAAGAGTTCAACAAACGATTAGGGTGAGTCATAAGATGCAAATGTTCCGTTCTAACTACCTCACTAAACTTCTAAATTTTATCAATCTCTGAAAAAATAGCAAGGGGTTGTCTGCACAGACTGAGAAAATGTTCCCCTTGTTTCTGAAAATTGGTACAAAAATTAATATAAATATACCGTTAAAAATTTGCTTTCCTTTTTCGTCTTCTCATAAAATGGATTAAGTCATTGTGTAATTAAGTATTAGGGAGTCTAACAGATGGAAGCCTATTTCTGGTATAAATCTTTTCATATAATCGGTGTTGTAGTCTGGTTTGCTGGACTTTTTTATTTGGTACGTTTATTTGTTTATCATGCAGAAGCTTCTCAAGAAGAAGAACCCGCACAAACCATTTTAAAAAATCAGTATCAAATCATGGAAAAACGGCTTTACGATATTATTACGACCCCCGGTATGATCGTAACGGTTGCTATGGCCATTGGATTAATTTCGACTGAACCTGAAATTTTAAAATCAGGCTGGTTACATATTAAGTTGACTTTGGTGATCTTGCTGTTAGGTTATCATTTTTATTGTGGTTATCTGATGAAAAAGTTAGCTAAAAATGAATGTAAATGGACAGGTCAACAATTTCGCTTATTCAATGAAGCCCCAACTTTGCTATTAGTCACTATTGTACTTTTAGCAATTTTTAAGGATAATTTACCCTTAGATTTAACTACATGGTTAATCGTTGCTTTAGTGATTATTATGGCTGCTACCATTCAGCTTTATGCGAAGAAACGGCGACAGGATAAGGAGAAACTAATGGAAGCAACCTCTGATTAGTTTTATCCTAATTCGTAGGTTGGGTTGATGCAAGAAAGCCAACAAAGCCGATTTCTATTTGAGGGGAATTTCAGTGATCACTCATCAGTGATCAGTTATCAGCACCTCTAGCTGAAGTAAGGGGCTTAAAATCGATCATCTTCTTTTTTTATCCGCTTAAAAGAGGTGGGTTTACACCTAAATTTTTCGGGAAAAGATGGGCAAGGTGAGTTCGACGAAACCGAATATTAAACCTGAAGATAAGGAGTCACCGAGTCAGGAGAAATACTTAAAGTCTTAACTTCAGAAAAAATATTAGTTGGCGATCATTATCTCTTTAAGCTTATTTTTTCCGTTGTTATTATCCCTTTAATTAAACCTTCAACCATTCTGTCTCCGTGTCTCCTTTCCAAACCCTTCGATTTGAGCCATCGAACTATAATTTCCCTTAACTTGACTCATTTAGTAGGAATTTTAACTATGTCTAAAGTGGCTATTCAAGAAAAAAAACTGACGTTAGGTGAATTTTTGTCATCTCCTTTATCCAATGAAAACTATGAATACTTTGATGGAAAATTAATTAAAAAAATGTCGCCGAAACTGTCTCATTCCCGTGTAACACTTGCTTTATCTTCACTGCTTGATGATTGGAATCAAGGAAAAGGAGAAGTTGGAATCGAATGGTGTGTTTCTTTAAAACGTAAGGGGAAAGATTGGTGTCCAATTCCCGACTTGCTTTATATCTCTCATGAAAAACTGGGAGAGATTGAGTTAGATGATGATGCTTGTCCAATTCCTCCTGAATTAGCGATAGAAATTATTTCACCTGAGCAATCTTTTAGTAATCTTATCGAGAAAGCAGAAGCTTATTTAAAAGCAGGAGTTGATCGTGTTTGGTTAATTGATACTAAAGCTAAGAAAATCAC
Organism: Microcystaceae cyanobacterium; assembly: GCA_051439375.1. Classification (GTDB taxonomy): domain Bacteria; phylum Cyanobacteriota; class Cyanobacteriia; order Cyanobacteriales; family Microcystaceae; genus JBGTGT01. Next base: position 4,405 of record JBFRWB010000009.1, on the reverse strand, counting down.
GGTTTTTTATCCTGACTCTCCCCCACAAACTCAGCAGGATGAAGACAGTTTAACCGATGATTTATTACCAGACTTAAATTTAACGCCTCTGCAAATTTTCCAGAAAGCACGATTGATCTAGCAGTAAGCTAAGACACATTTAAACTGGGTCTTTGGTATTTTAGTACAAACCCTCAAACTCTCTCCCTACTCCCTTGCAGTCTTCACATACCCATGCAAGGATGAGCAGTTTAAGCTCACTCAAGCTGAATAATATAGCCCTACGCAAAAACGTGTTTGACAGTTGAAAATTCTGAAACGCAGTCAGGGATTGCTTTTGAATTTTGAATTTTGCATTTTTAATTGTGCGCAGCACTATATCTTGGTAGATATCCTGAGCCTGTGCTTGCTTACGATAGCACCATTGTAGAGGCAATTCATCAATTGCCCCTAAGACGTAAAGTTACTAAATTTTAAATTTATCCGCCCAAATTCGGGTAGGAAGTCCCCAAACATAGATAAAGCCTTCAGCCGCCTTGTGATCAAATTGATCATCTGCGCCATAAGTAGCCAGATCAAAGCTGTAAATCGAATTTTCAGAGCGACGACCAACGATTAGTGCTGATCCCTTGAATAATTTTACTCTGACACTACCACTCACCTGTTCTTGCGTCTCCCGAATAAACGCATCAAGGGCAGTTTTCAAAGGACTAAACCACAAACCATTGTAAATTAACTGACTGTAGGTATCTTCTACTTGTCGCTTGTAGCGCATCACATCAGATGTCAATACCAAGCTTTCTAAGTCACGATGGGCATTAACAAGGACGTACATCGCCGGAGATTCGTAAATTTCCCGTGATTTAATGCCGATTAATCGGTTTTCTACCATATCAATCCGACCAACCCCGTGCGTTCCTGCAATTTCATTGAGTTTGGTAATCAGAGCAACCCCACCCATTGATTCCCCATTAATCGTGACAGGAATGCCTCGTTCAAAGCGAATTTCTATATATTCCGGCTCATTTGGGGTATCTTCGATGGCTCTGGTCATCGTAAAGACGTGTTCCCCTGCTTCTACCCAAGGATCTTCGAGTTCTCCTGCTTCGATCGCTCGTCCTAAGAGATTATTATCAATACTGTAGGGAGAAGACTTCTTAACGGGAACAGGAACTCCATATTGTTCCCCATAAGCGATGGTTTCTTCCCGACTCATACCCCATTCTCTTGCGGGGGCTAAGATTTTTAAGTTGGGGTTTAAAGCCAAAATAGACACATCAAAGCGTACTTGATCGTTACCTTTCCCTGTGCAACCATGGGCGATCGCATCTGCTTGATAAGCATCCGCCGCTTCGACAAGGGCTTTGGCAATGAGGGGACGGGCTAAAGCGGTCGCTAAAGGATAACGTTGTTCATAGAGGGAATTGGCTTGAATGGCAGGAAAAGCGTAATCTGCGACGAATTCTTCGACAACATTAGCTACTAAGGACTCACTTGCCCCAGAATCCAAAGCTTTTTGGCGAATCGGTTCTAATTCATCCCCTTGTCCTAAATCGGCGGCGAGGGTAATGACTTCTTCGACTCCCCATTCGTGCTTGAGGTAGGGGATACAAACGGAGGTATCTACGCCTCCTGAGTAGGCTAGGACGACTTTTTTGGCACGACCCATATTAATATCACTCTAAAATACGACTAACTGTAAATTATAGAGTATTCTCAAACTTTCGGCGCAAAGAAGAAAAACTCAACCTAGATTAATCTCCTTCAGTCTTTGTAGATAAAGATGGTAACTTAAGGCGAGTTAGAGGTAGAAAAAAAAGACTTAACGGCTAATTTTGCCCACTAACTATGACAATCATGGGGGACAAGTCTTAAAAATTCTCTAAACTTTTAGATTTACTCAAACTAGATGATTACTATCATACCAACAAAAAAAGGAGCATAACCTTAATTATGCCCCCTTAACTTAACCTAAGCATTAAATATCTAAATCCGTTAAATTCAACTTAGAACCGTAAGTTTCAATGAATTCTCGCCTTGGTGCAACCTTATCTCCCATTAACACAGTAAACATTCGGTCAGCTTCGGCTGCATCCTCAATTTCAACCTTTTTCAATGTCCGTGTTTCAGGGTTCATTGTCGTATCCCACAGCTGAGTGGGCATCATTTCCCCTAATCCTTTGAACCGTTGTATTGTATATTTAGCATTACTAGGCAATTCGTTTAAATACTGCTCTAATTCTCGGTCACTATAACAATAATAGTGATTTCGCCCCCGTTCTACCTTATACAACGGCGGACAAGCAATATAAATATACCCTTGGTCAACTAAGTCCCGTTGATAACGATAGAAGAAGGTTAATAATAGAGTACGAATGTGCGCCCCATCAACATCAGCGTCTGTCATTAAGATGACTTTATGGTAGCGCAACTGAGAAGAATCAAACTCTTCTCCCTTAATTCCTAACCCTAACGCTGTAATTAAGGATTGAATCTCGTTATTTTTGTAAATTTTAGCATCATCGGTCTTTTCAATGTTAAGAATTTTACCTCTGAGGGGTAAAATAGCTTGATTTCGTCTATCTCGTCCCTGTTTTGCACTTCCTCCCGCAGAATCACCTTCTACGATGTAAATTTCCGATTCTGACGCATCTCTACTACTACAGTCAGCTAGTTTTCCGGGTAAGGTAGATGATTCTAATACGGACTTACGACGGACTAACTCACGGGCGCGACGGGCTGCTTCGGCGGCTTTAAATGCTTGTACTGCTTTTTCAATGATAGAATCAGCAATACTCGGATTAAATTCCAAATACTCGTTTAAGGTTTCCCCGACTAAAGAATCGACAATCCCACGGACTTCTGTATTACCTAATTTAGTTTTCGTTTGACCTTCAAATTCGGGTTCGGGAACTTTAACAGAAATAACCCCAGTTAACCCTTCTCTGACGTTTTCTCCCCCTAAATTAGATTCATTTTCTTTAATTTTATTTCTTTTTCTTGCCGTATTATTAATGGTACGGGTGAGAACCGTTTTTAACCCTTCTAAATGAGTCCCCCCATCAACGGTACGGATATTATTCGCAAAGCCCAATAAATTATCACTATAGGCATCAATACACCACTGTAAGGCAACTTCTACCTGAATACCGTTCTTTTCCCCTGATACATAGATAATATCAGGGTGAAGGGTTTCTTTTTGCCGACACATATAGGCCACATATTCTTTAATTCCTCCCTCATAGCAATAGGTTTCGATATGGGGTTCATCAGGTCGGCTGTCAGTAAACGTAATACGAACACCTGCATTCAAATAAGCAAGTTCTCTTAAGCGTCCAGCTAAGGTATTGTAATCAAAGACAGTAGTTTCGGTGAAAATCTCACTATCGGGTAAAAAAGTAACCGATGTTCCTGTTTTATCTTCTGTGTAGGGATTTTCTGCTAATTCTGCTTGAGGAATTCCTCTTTCGTAGCGTTGGGTAAAGATTTTTTGGTTACGCCAAATAGTCACATCTAGTCTTTCAGATAGTGCATTGACGACTGAAACGCCGACACCATGTAACCCACCAGAGACTTTATAACCCCCACCTCCGAATTTTCCCCCTGCATGAAGAACGGTTAAAACGGTTTCTAGGGCTGATTTTCCCGTGGTTGGGTGAACATCTGTGGGAATTCCGCGCCCATCGTCGGTTACACTGACAGAACCATCTTTATTGATATCAATCTCAATGTGGGTGCAATAACCCGCAAGAGCTTCGTCAATGGAATTATCTACGACTTCATAGACTAAGTGGTGTAGTCCTCTAGGGCCGGTTGTTCCAATATACATCCCTGGCCGTTTCCGAACGGGTTCTAATCCTTCTAGAACTTGAATTTGTTGTGCGCCGTAATCGCCCTTCGCCATAGATCCCTCCAAATTAAGCCCAGAGCCGCAGTGCAACCCCTTGAGATAAAAATCTTCAAAAATTTTAACACAAAAGGGTTGCAGGATGTTTAAGCTATGGCTAATTAGCAAAATTTTAGGGGGATAGAGTATAGTGAACAGTTAATATTAATCAGTAAACAATTTACTTTATTTATTTAGTTAACCTCACACCTAAACCCTTAATTCATCATTCATCATTTCTCTGCATCTGGGTTTAATAAAACTCGTAAACGAGCAATGTCTTGTTCTACTTGTTCAGCCCGTTCACGTTCTTGTTCGTTTCTTTGCTGTTCGAGGGCTTAAATCCCTACAGTATCAGGAAGGAGAGAATAGAACACTTTCCTTCAATTCTCTCCTTATCTTCTTATTAAACAGTAACATTAACAAAGTCAGCAGCCATTAAATCCGTCGGATTAACACCAGTTAGAATCGCTAAAGCTTGACTATCAGAACTGATTAAGGTGTCTGATGTTCCTGAAGTTGTGATGTCTAATGAACCAT
>JBFRWB010000008.1:0-35189 GCA_051439375.1 Microcystaceae cyanobacterium | reverse complement strand
TTCAGGGTGATTAAGAATCAGTTGTAGAATTTGTAAGGGAATCTTCCGCTTTGTTATTTCATCTTGTGCGTGTTGACTTAAAACAAAGTTCACAACTTTTTGCGGTTAGTGGCTTAAGTTAGTTATTGGTATTATAGCATTAACTGTCTCAATCAAAAAATATTTATCTCAGACATCAATATCATCCTATAAGTTAGAAATCGGATGAACTTTTCCTTCTTTAACTTGTTGTAGAGAAGTTCGTAAACTTGCTAGAATTAATTCATTGTGTTCATCATCGTTATCTGTTGGGGGGATTAAAATCTGACGATTAATTAATAATTGATAAAAGTCATCATTGGTCATTTGGCTTAGTTGCGCTCCTTTTTCTAGGGGAATACGCTGTTGTTGGTAAAGCATGATTGCGATTTCCTGAAGCATTTCTATTTCAGTCATTTGAGCAGTTTCTAGGAGTTCGGTAGGCAAGCTAAGATTCATAATGATAAAGGCAAGCATTGTTATCAGTTTATCACAGAAAAGGAACGCCAATATACACAAACATTGATGTCATTGTCTGTTTCTCCTTCTGATTGAAGTTGTTTCATTAACCAAATAACAGGGTTATTTAGTCGAACGGTGAGCATCTTTTCAGATTGTATCGCTTTTCTCGAAATATGATAAGATATTAAGGGTCAATAAGTAAGTTAATTTTCTTAAACAGAGCAATCATGATTATTAGAGTAGTTTTAGAGTGGGACGAAGAGGTAAAGGCTTTTTCGGCAACTTGTCCAGAATTAAATTATATTTCTTCTTGCGGAGATACAAAGGATGATGCGATCGCTAATCTCAAGGAAGCGATTCAATTGCTTTTAGAACCTATTCCTGAGCATTTAGTTAATACTGAACAAAAGTTTGATATGATTGAAGTTGTTATTTAAAATACCTGTAAATTATGTCAAAAACACCTCGTTTAACAGCTAGAGAAGCTATTAAACAACTTAAAAAGTTAGGTTTTATTGAAATTTCACAAACATAATGATAGTCTAGACATTCCTTTTTGTTTGAATCAGGATTCTCAAGATTTTAGGATTTTCAGGATAAGTTATCGATGTGTCTCATTAATTTTTTCTAATCTTTAATTATCATCAAACTAATCATAGTTTAAATACTCCTTTTGTCTGAATCAGGATTCAAGGATTTTCAGGATAAGTGATCGGTTTGTCTCATTAATTTTTTCTAACCCTTAATTATCATCAAACTAATCATAGTCCATCATTAAATCACATTAATCATAGTTTAGACAATTAATCCTGTTAATCCTTTAATCCTGTGAATCCTGATTCAGACAATCTACAAGTCGCAAACTGAAAAAAGGAATCCCAGTCATCATAATCCTACTCCTGATCATGTCTGGACCACGCACATTCAAATAAACCCCATGCGGGAGGTATCCGTGGGGAACATCTGCTCGGTTGGTTGTATTTATTTCCCATGATAACTCATCGTAATCTAACAATCAGTAGTAAGGAGTCGGGAGTAGGCAGAGAATTAACGTTTTAATCACCCATTCGTTGAATTATTAATGATGAGCTTATTCTGTTTCCCAACCCCTTTCATCGGATGCTTGGCCATTAACCAAATAGTATTGGTTTGGATTCAATGTCTCAAAGAACTAAGACAGTTTCAGCGCGATCGCTTTGCGGCGGCCTTAGTTTTTTTGTTACCCATTATGACGATGTTAATTTTTGGGTTTGCCATTCGTCTAGAAATTAAGGATGTTCCTTTAGTCATTAGGGATTATGATCAAACCCCCCTGAGTCGTAGTTATATTGAGCAGATTTTTGCCACTAATCAGTTTAAACCCATCGAAAATAACAATGATTCTACGCTTAAATTACTCGATCAAGGCATTGCTAGAGCCGTAATTATTATTCCCCCTAACTTTTCTAGAAAGTTACAACAAAAACAGATAAGCAATCTTCAGCTATTAATTGATGGCACAGAAGTTAATAATGCGAGAGCAATTCAAAGTAATCTAAGGGCTGTTAGCCAAATTTTCCTACAAGAACAAGATTTATCAGTTCAACCCTCTAATGTGATTACTCATGTCCGTATTTGGTTTAATCCTAGCCAAAAAGAAGTCCTGTTTATTATACCGGGGGTGTATGGCGTGGTTTTATTTACCTATCCTGCTTTAGTCGCTGCAATGGCTATCGTAAAAGAAAAAGAACAGGGGACATTGGTGCAGATTCAAGTCTCCGATCTGGGGACAGGTACATTTTTAGTCGGTAAAGTATTAGCTTATGTTTTGATTGCAATTGGTGAGGCGATCATTTTAATGACATTAGGAGGTCTTTTGTTTGCTCTCTGGCCAGTGGGTAATCCTTGGCCATTAATAGTAGGAACAGGGATATTTTTGATGGTTAGTGTGGTATATGGTATTTTTATCGGGGTTTATGCCAAAACTGCCCTAGTTGCAGTACAAAATGTCATGAATACGGGATTGTTAGCGGCGGTATGGCTTTCAGGCTTTATCTATCCCCTTGAAAATATTCCTTTTCCCCTCTCCTTAATTTCTGATCTAATAGCGGTTCGCTATTATATTGAGTTAACCAGAGATAGTTTTTTAGTAGGGGTCGGCTGGCCACGCATCGGTTATGTAATTCCTGTACTGATTGGGTTAATGGGGGTAATGTTTTTAGTCTCTTGGCGAAAAATGAAGCAAATTCTTAAAAATTGAGGTTAGAATTTTCTTCTAATCTTATGTTTAGAAAATAATTAAATATCAGTTTTTACTTTTAGAAATAATATGACAAAAACCACTTCCGACTTCCGACTTCCGACTTCTAACTTCATTGATGGTATCTTGTCCCTTTTCTCCAAAGACATAACGATGATTTTGCGCACTCGTCAACTGATGATTGCCTTAATTTTTGCCCCCCTTGTCTATATGACTATCTATGGATTTGCCCTCAATCCCAGTATCGAAAATGTTCGCTTAGGGGTGGTTGATTACGCACAAACGTCAGCCAGTCGGGAGTTAATTGCCACTTTAACGGCGAGTCGGGTTGTTGTTCCTACGCTACAAACCTTGGATGAAAAACAAGTCATACGATCACTTCTCACGGGCAAAATTAAGGTTGCTTTAGTGATTCCCCCCAAATTTAGCCGTCAACTGGCTCAACAGCAAAGGGCAGAGGTACAGCTTTTAATTGATGGTATTGATGCCAATCGTTCTAGTTTAATACAAGGTTATCTCAATCAAATTATTAGTCAGTATCATTACCCCCATCCGTCTAAGACTAGATCCCCCATCCTTGATTTACAAACAACCATACTTTATAACCCTGCCCTGATTAGTAGTTGGTATTTCGTACCGGGGGTATTAGGGGTCATTTTAACGGGATTAAGTACCTTTGCCGCCGCTTCTACCATGACGGCTGAAAAAGACTATGGCACATTTGAACAGCTTCTCTTAATTCCGTTAGGAACGTGGGAAATATTAATCGGGAAATTATTACCCCTGTTGGCTATTCTTCTAGTGATGGTATTAATGGCGATCGGATTTAGTCAACTGGTGTTTGCCCTTCCCTTTCGTGGGAGTATTTTATTGTTTTTACTAAGTACCACTATTTATACAGTTTTGGCTTGTGCATTAGGCTTTATTTTAGGCTTACTCTCTCAGAATTTGTTACAGGCCTTTTTGCTCTCTTTTTTTATTAATATCCCTTTAATTCAACTATCAGGTGCTTATACCCCCATTGAAGCCATGCCCCCTCTGATTGAGTCATTAACTCGGTTTGATCCCCTACGTTACTACATTTTTATTCTACGGGGGATCTTTTTAAAAGGGGGAGGATTTGAGTTACTATGGCAACCTTTATTTATCTTAGGCATAATTACCCTAGGACTATTTATCCTCTGTTTTTGCCTCTTTCACAGGCAAAAATACCTTAATTAAGATGATTTCTGAGCAAGAAGACCTCAAAAAGATTAGAATAGAAAAAACGTAGTGTACACAGGAAATTCCCCCAACTTGAGTTGTCCCCCCAAAGTTATGAATCTCTTCCATAAAATTCTGATGTTTGAGCCATCAATTTGGATCAGACGTTTTATTTTAATTAGCTTTCTACCGCTCACTGTCGTAGTACTGGGCATCGACTCTCGACAGTTAGTAGTCTCCCAAGGTATGGACGGGCAGCCCTTTGCCAATGTTTTTATCATTAGCTACTTTCTGCTATTGTTATTTGCTCTTCGTCCGGAACAACGGCTAATGGCCTTTATTTTTGTCCCCTTTGCTGCCATTGGAGAGTGCATCTTTAGCCTCTTATTTGGTCTCTATATCTATCGGTTGGAGATGGTGCCACTGTATGTACCATTTGGCCATGGGGTTTTGTTTAGCATGGGTCTTCTAGTTGCTGAACTTTCTATTGTTGGCAAGCACGAAGAACAACTAAAGCCTGTGTTTATTTCACTTTTTTGGCTTCTCTTTGGGGGCGCAATTTTCTTCTTACACGATTCACTCAGCATCATTTTTGGCTTACTCTTTTTATGGATACTTCGTCGCAAAAGCTATCAAACCTTGTATTTCATTATGGGATTATTAGTCCTCTATGTTGAGCTAGTCGGAACTCATTGGGGATGTTGGACTTGGACATCTCATCCATTTGGCCAATCTTGGTTACATGCAACTAATCCACCAGTCGGAGCTTTCGTATGTTACGTCTTAGCTGATCTAGGTGTGATGAAAATTGCACGTCATGTTGATATTAATAGCAAATCCGCTTATAGTATCATGGTCAACCATGAAGCAAGGCAGGAGGCAGATGGCAGGGGAATTTGGGAAAGAAGAAGAGGGAAGGTTTTATCTCACTTTTATCAAAGGTCTGTTCTGATGGTTAATAATTTTTCCTACAAAAATAAATACTGATTAATTATTTAAAAATGCAATCTTCTTCAGAAAATTTACATTGGACAACAAAATTAGCCTACGGTTCAGGGGATTTCGGACCAGCTTTAACGGCTAATATTTTAGTATTTTATCTGCTTTTTTTCCTAACTAATGTCGCCGGTCTTCCACCGGGGTTAGCAGGTAGTGTATTAATGGTAGGAAAAATTTCTGATGCGATCAATGATCCCTTTGTTGGGGTGTTAAGCGATCGCACTCGTTCCCGTTGGGGTCGTCGTTTACCGTGGATTTTAATCGGGACAATTCCTTTTGGATTTCTCTATTTTTTACAATGGATTGTCCCTCAATTTAGTAACAATCGTATCGCTAATAATTGGGGTCTTTTAGCTTATTATATCGCCATTGGAATTTTATTTAATATTGCTTATACCATGGTGAATTTACCCTATACTGCTTTAACCCCAGAGTTGACACAGGATTATAATGAAAGAACCCGCTTAAATAGCTTTCGTTTTGCTTTCTCAATTGGTGGCAGTATTTTATCTTTAATCTTAGCAGGAGTCGTTTTTCAAACCTATCAAGATGGCATGACTCGCTTTATGGTTTTAGGAATTTCTTGCTCTATTTTGGGTATATTTGGCTTGTTATGGATAGCATTTCGTATCCAAGAACGAGGGAAAAAAAGTATTTTATCTCTGTCGCAAAAACATCAATTAGGATTACTTTTAATAGTAATTGGACTCCTTTTAAGTGTCTATAGTATCTTACGAATTCTTCCTTTCAGTAGTGTGTGGGTGGGAGGAACAGGAACAATAGACTTTATCAGTGTTTTTAGTTTAATAATGGGAGGCTTAATTATCTTATCGGGGGTAACATTCTACTATGCTGTGGTGGAATCCCATTTAGCAGAAGTCGTTGTTACAAATGAAGTTAATCAAACAGAAGAATCTATCCCTTTTTTCCAACAACTTCGCATTGTCTTTCGCAATAAACCCTTTCTCTTTGTGATTGGAATTTATCTCTGTTCTTGGTTAGGAGTACAATTAACCGCTTCAATTTTAATTTATTTCGTCGTCAGTTGGATGGGACTAACAGCAGAACTCTTTCCCTTAGTTGCATTAGCCGTTCAAGGAACAGCTTTAGTGATGTTATTTATCTGGCAAAAACTAAGCGATCGCTTAGGAAAAAAGACAGTTTATATGATAGGAATGAGCATCTGGATTGTAGCAGAAATTGGTCTTTTCTTGTTGCAACCCGGTCAAGTTCCCCTCATGTTTATCCTTGCATTTTTAGCAGGATGTGGCGTTTCCGTGGCTTATCTGATACCTTGGTCAATGATTCCCGATGTGATTGAATTAGACGAACTAGAAACGGGAAAACGACGGGAGGGCATTTTTTATGCCTTTATGGTACTCTTACAAAAGTTTGGCTTAGCCTTGGGTTTATTTTTGGTGGGGATAGCTCTAGAAGCGTCTGGTTTTGTGGAACAAATTCCGGGTCAGCCTGTTCCCGTACAACCTGACAGTGCGTTATTAGCGATTAGGATTGCCATTGCGCCTCTTCCCGCAGCTTTTCTCATTTTTGGGGTGATACTTGCCTATTTTTATCCTATTACCCAAGCTTATCATCAAGAAATTCGCTTAAAACTACAAGAACGGAAAAGTTGAGAAAATTAGTTAAATACAGAAAAAAGGCCAGCTATTGATACATTCAATAACCAACCTTGGGCTTGCTATGCTTTACACCCGCTTTTTGAATCCTATATTGTTATTATTTCCTTTAAGCTGAAGATTGGCGATAATAAGCATCACGGTTAGGATGTGATAGTCGTCATTATCAGTGAATAGTTAGCAGTTAAAGGTTATCCTAAAATATCTTGAACTTTTATATTTAACTCTGGAAAGGTAGGAGAAACCAAAGTATCATTTATTCGATACCGATTAACTTTATATTGATTGTCTTCTAAGGTATAAATAAAGATAGCTGGTTCTTTCGGATTTCCTAAATACTCACGACTTCCTACTGCTAAATAATCCACTATCCAATATTCTAAAATACCTAATCGTTGATATTCATCTAATTTATCAATATAGTCATTTTCCCAATTAGTTGAAACCCTTTCAAACGTACACTGAAAGTGTACCAGAAAGCGTTGCTATCCATCATAGCCAAGCAATGTGGATGTAACTATACCAAAGTTTGAAGTAGAGATGGCAGAAACTAAAGTGTCATTTATTCGATATCAATTAACCGTTGAAACTCATCTAGTGATGATCTAAGATTTTCTTAGAAAGTTTCTCAGATTTTCTTAGTAAAATCCCACTTGAGTTTTATTAATTATCCCCAGCGAAAAATCGCTGCTCCCCATGATAAACCTGCCCCAAATCCTGATGTTGCAATAATATCTCCCGTTTTAATTTTCCCCCCTCTTACCGCTTCATCAAGGGCAAGGGGAATAGACGCAGCCGATGTATTACCATATTCGTTCAAATTGCTAATTACTTTCTCTGACGGAATCTTAAGACGAGAGGCTACCGCATCCATAATACGCTGATTCGCTTGGTGCAAAATTAACCAATCAATATCTTTAGTGGTTAATTTTGCTTGAAATAAGGTCTTTTCAATCACTTCAGGCACTCTCGCCACAGCAAACCGATACACTTCCCGTCCATTCATGGTAATAGGATGAAACGTTCCCTGAGAAGCATTAACTCCCTCTTTTAAAGGGGTTGGCTCTCCCTGATAGGCCAAATTTAAACAATGGTGCAAACTGCCGTCACTGTACATTCCGTGGCTAAGGAGTTGGTTTTCCTCAGAGGCTTTGACAACCACTGCCCCTGCGCCATCGCCAAATAATACACAAGTCGTTCTATCTGACCAATCTACCCAACGGGATAAAACATCGCCCCCAATAACAACAACTGTTTCATAAGTCCCTGTAGCGATAAATTGGGATGCAGTGACAAGGGCAAAGATAAATCCCGAACAAGCTGCCGTTAAATCAAACGCAACTGCTTTATTTGCCCCTAATTGATGTTGAATACGGCCAGCCGTACCAAATAAATCATCAGGCGTAGAAGTGGCCAAGATGATTAAATCCACATCCGTTGGGGCAACTTGAGCCATTTTTAGGGCATTAGTAGCAGCTTTTACTGCTAAATTAGTTAATTCTTCCTGCTCTGAGCCAATATGTCGCTGTTTAATCCCAGTTCTACTAGCAATCCACTCATCTGAGGTTTCGACTAACTGGCTAAGATCCCCATTAGTAAGGTAGGAAGTGGGTGCAGCCGAACCACACCCGATAATTTTTAGCCCTGCACCAAATGCGTTCAAAATGTACTATCCTCTTACTTGACAATTCCCTGTGACACCAAGGTTATTAATCTGCATTCTAAGTCGGATTAGGACTCTTTGTTAACCACCTTTGACAAGTTCGCTGCTTCCTTGCCATGATTTTCATTAGCTCGCTGAATTCGTTCTAAGACTTCATGCTCAAAGGCTTCTTTTGCCAAACGAACCGCATTAAAAATGGTGGGAGCTTGAGAACTGCCGTGGCTAATAATACAAATACCATCCACCCCAAACAACAAGCCGCCGCCATGTTCAGCGTGATCCATCCGTTGTTTAACCCGTTTTAGGTTAGGTTTGAGTAAAGCTGACCCAATTTTTCCGTTCAGTCCTTGGGGCAGTTCTTCTAACATAATCTGTAATAAAACAGAGCCAACGGATTCAGCAAACTTAAGCAAGATATTACCCGTAAAGCCATCGCAGACAATAATATCGAAGTCACCCGACATGACATCTCGACCTTCTGCATTACCAACAAAGGGAATATTAGGATTCTTTTCCAATAATTCGTGGGTTTTTAGGGATAATTCGTTTCCTTTTGAGGGTTCTTCTCCAATATTGAGCAGGCCGACCTTGGGATTTTCTACCCCAATAACATATTGACTATAAATTGTCCCCATTAAGGCAAATTGTTCTAAATATTTGGGCTTACTATCTACATTTGCCCCTACATCCAAGACAATGACCGATTTTCCTGCGAGAAGGGTAGGAAAAACCGCACCAATGGCCGGTCGATCAATCCCCGGTAAACGACCTAATCTTAGTAAAGCGGCCGCCATCGCTGCACCAGAGTGGCCGGCAGATACAACGGCATCTGCTTGTCCTTTTTTGACCAAATTCATGGCCACATTGATGGATGCTTTAGATTTACGGCGTAGGGCTGTCAAGGGTTCTTCGTGCATATCAATCACCCCCTCGGATTCGACAATGGTAAGGGTTTGGGGGTGGGAATGGGAAGCTAAGTAGGATTCTATGGGCTTGCGATCGCCCACTAACAGGATTTCTACGTCTAACTCTTCACAGGCGCGGATTGCTCCTGCAACAATTTCGTGGGGAGCGTGGTCTCCTCCCATAGCGTCCACTGCAATTCGTGCGCGTGTTGATACCATTGAATTTCGATGATAGAAGCCTACAAGATTTTAGCAGATGTCTTGACCCATTTCTGACTTGAATGAATTAAAAGAGCAGACTGGGGACAAAACTGCTTAGGGGTTAAAAAGCAGTTGATTTCTACTCTTACTTAAAATTATGACACGCATTGGAGAGAATCAAGTGTTGGCTTGGGATAAGCTGTTCGTCATTGCGCATGGGTTATGTGAAGACTGCAAGGGAGCAGGGAGAGGCTGACAAGGGTAGGTTTTTCCCCGAAGTGTAGTTTTTGAGTAGAGCGTGAGGAGTGAAGACAATTTTTATCCGACAATACAATACGTGGCATAGTAAAAATCGCCTCCTTACTCTTAGAGAGGCGATCGCATTAATTAAAGGTTCAACGTCTTTTTTTATTCCCCATCTTTGACGTGAAAAAAGCTCAGATGATAGAGTTTCTTTTTCCAAGGATGAATTTGTGCTTCGCGAATCACTGCTTTCCCTTGCCATGAAAGCTCAGGTACACTCACATCAACAACTGTGTCGTTCACCTTTGCATTTCGCAAGAGAAAAAGTGCTTCTTTTTCATTAACGGTTAAGGAAACTGATTCAGCACCTTTATGACCATAAAGATTAGCCGGGATTAAGCCATCTCTACGGAGTGCATTCGGTTTGCTCCCTTCAGGGCGTTGTTTACATTCAATGGTAATTGTCATGATAGTGACTCGTTGATAGTTAGTGGTTAATAGATAAGTTTTTAATGGATGGGACTACCATCCGCATCTAATAAGGCTCGTTTGGGTCCATGAATCGGATCTTCAACTATAATAGTCTGTTCCCGACTCGCACCCAGAGAAACGATCGCAATAGGGACTTTCATTAGTTCAGCCAAATATTTTAAATAATTTAAGGCTTCCTTGGGTAAATCCTCTAAGGTACGACAATTTGATGTGTCCTGTTTCCAACCCGATAAGGTTTTATAAATCGGTTGACAACGAGCAAATTGATGGGCATTACTGGGGAAATGATGACAGGTTTGTCCATCAATTTCATAGGCGACACAGACTTTAATTTCGTCTAATTCGTCTAAGACATCGAGTTTGGTCACGGCCAGACAGTCTAAGCCATTAATTCTCACGGCATAGCGTCCAATGACGGCATCAAACCAGCCACAGCGACGACGGCGGCCGGTGGTTGTCCCGAATTCTGCGCCGCGATCGCAGAGAATTTCCCCCATTTCTCCATCTAATTCGGTGGGAAAGGGACCTTCTCCAACTCTCGTGGTGTAAGCTTTCGCCACCCCAATGACCCGATCAATGATCGTCGGTCCCACACCCGCCCCGACGCAAGCCCCCCCTGCGATGGGATTGGAGGAGGTAACATAGGGATAAGTTCCATGATCTAGGTCGAGTAATGTTCCTTGTGCGCCTTCAAAGAGGATATTTTTGCGCTTTTGCACCGCTTCAGCAATTTTTAGCGAACTATCTACCACATGGGGTCGCAATTGCTCTGCATACCCTAAATAATCATTAATGACCTGATGGGAATCGAGAGGAGGAAGATGATACAGATTTTCTAAAATGACGTTTTTATAATTAATCACCCAGTCAATTTTTTCGCGTAAGTCCTTTTCATCCATCAGATCAAGCACTCGAATGCCTGTCCGTTCCGACTTATCGGCGTAGGTCGGACCAATTCCTCGTCCTGTTGTGCCAATCTTAAATTTACCCCGTCTTTCTTCCGATGCTTTATCAATAATGGGATGATAGGGCATGGTAATATGGGCTGTCTGAGAAATGTAGAGATTGTCCCTTTTAATCCCTAATCCTTCTAATTGCTTGAATTCTTCTAAGAGAATTTTGGGGTCAATTACTGTTCCTGAACCAATGATACAGTCTGTTTCAGGATAGAGAATCCCAGAGGGAATCAGGTGTAATTTAAAAGTTTGATTGTTAACTACGATGGTGTGGCCAGCATTCGCTCCCCCTTGAGAGCGTACTACCACATCTGCTGACTGACTCAGGAGGTCAGTAATTTTTCCTTTTCCTTCGTCGCCCCACTGTGCGCCGATGACAATAACGTTAGCCAAGATTTTTTAGGAAGCTCAGGTTCACACAATCCACCATTGTCTATCATCACATTGCTTTTTGTCAAGAAGAAATTTAGAGCCTCTAACTTTAAGGGTCGATCATTCACCGATTTGCCGATTCTGATTGATCCATGCCAATTCTTTTAAGAACAGCTAAAACCTGCTCTAGTTCATTTTCTCTATCCATTGATAAGGCGTAGGAACGACTGTATGTGTAAACATCTGCTGCTTGGAGTTTAACAAAAACAAACTCTCTACCATTGATTAGAAACCCAAACGTTGGCTGGTCACTTTTAGCGTTATTGAACATATAAACGAGAGCTTGAGGGAGTGCTTCCATCACGTCAAACTTGGTGCTTTTGGATTCAATAACGAGTATCCAAAGTCTCTGTCGTACAATTAAAACATCTATTCTTCCTCGAACTATTAATCCATTATCTTTAGCAGAAATTTCCACGGAACTTTCAGTTTTTATAGAAAAGGGAGGTTGAAAGAATCCAGCGAGATCCAGTAAAGGTGATAACACAACCATTTTTACTCCTTCTTCCCCAAGAGAATGGCGATTAACCAAGTTAAAGTAGTTACTGCGAACTCTTTTTAGATGAGATTTTTCTTCATCTGTTAAAGGGGGTAAATTGTCTTGCCATTCTCGAAAAAATTGGCGATTATTTGTTAGTTGTAGGTTAAAATTTTCTTGCAGTTCTTCTAGACTAATCTCCTGAGCTTTAATTATTTCTACCATGGGAAGTTTAAATGAATAAATATTAATTACATCTCTATGCTAACACTTTTCTACAATCAAACTTTAAACCATTGATACATTTTATCTGCATCATTGACCAGACAATTAAGGGTTTTGATGGGTTTATACTGATTAATTACGATAAAAATTGCCCAATTCTTCGCCATTTTACCGTTCCAAGATAAATTAGAAGACACACAATGAAGTTAAGTTTATTGTCCATTTTGGTAAACTTTACAGTTATAATCATGACCAACCTAACTAACCGCCAAACTTAATCATTATAGGTGTGTGGAATGAAACGACCTTTAACATCACTCCTAATGGAAAGTCTTCGCCTTCTCGGACTTCCCTTTATTGCCCTAATTTCCCTTCCCTTTATCCTAGCATCTGGCTCAGATACCCCTTCTGAACCCGAACCTTCCCCTCAAGCTGCTTCTCTCCCTGTCCCTAGCCAACTCCAACCCCTTGCAGGTAAAGTTCCCCCACCTCCGAGTGACTTACTCCAATCTCCCCAACTAAAACGCCCTGCTCCTGCTCCAAAATCCACGACTACCTCAAAAATATCATCTCCTACCCCTAAAAAGCCTGTAGTAGCCCCTAAAGCAACAACACAAGCCTCTAAAACTGCCATACCATCCCCTGCACCCGTTGCCGTCCCTGTTAGCCACGTTAACTTAGACATACGAGTGGCTATTTTGCGAAATGTTCCCAACACTACATTAGGGGCATCTAGTAACCTAATAATTAGCGATCGCAACGGAAATCAATTAACCACCTTAAAATCAGGGGAAAGTCGCAATATTAGCCCCCAAGGACAGTCTTTAAGGGTAGGAAATCAATCCCTAGCCCCCGTTTTATGGGTAGAATCGAGGAATGGGGATGTAATTTATGTGGGCGATCGGTGGTATCGAGGCAAAATTCTCCTAGTTTCCCAAGGAAGTAGTTTATTAGCCGTTAATTATGTTAATTTAGAGCATTATTTATACAGTGTAGTGGGCAGTGAAATGCACGCAAACGCACCAACTGAAGCCTTAAAAGCACAAGCGATCGCGGCTCGTTCCTATGCACTGGTACATATTATCCGTCCTGCGAATCCTTGGTATGATTTAGGAAATACCCAACGCTGGCAAGTATATAAGGGCATTAAAAGTGAATATAACACCACGCAACAGGCAGTTCAGGCAACAATGGGGCAAATTCTTAGTTATAAAGGGGGAGTCGTCGAATCTCTCTATGCAGCAACCGATGAAATTGTTGCACGGGCTCACCGTGGCCGAGGAATGAGTCAGATAGGTGCCTATCAATTAGCGCGTCAAGGCCACCATCATCAGCAAATTCTTACCCGTTATTACCCCGGTGTCACCCTTGCAAGGGTTATTCTTGAGTAATATTTGCTGAAAAGTTTGGCAATTTTCTTTATGAATGAAGCGATTTTATACGCTGATCTTCGGGCTTTATTTTTCTTATTACTTATGATTTAAGCTTGAAGGGCTTTGATGAACCAACTGTCATTCATTTCGCTCACAATAGCTGTTAATGCTTCTTCAATAGTTAAATCTAAATCTTTATTATGAATCTCAGTAATTAGCTTATAAACTAACTCAAACTCGATTCTTTGTTCTTTTTCCATGACGCAGAATTTCCCATTTAGCGCATTATCTAACATCATTAGATTCTCACGGCCAACTTTTCCCGTAATAGGAGATTTTCTCTCATCTCGCCATAATTCAAATTGATAATCTTTGTAAGTAATAACTAACTCGTTTAAATTTTTTAGTCGAGAAGTGAATGCGCTTCCATCTGCTTGTAAAAAGGCGATTACCCGATTTTGTTGGGACGTTTTAATTAAAAGATGCTGAGGTAATTTTCTTTTTCCTAATCGTAAATGATCAATCTCTAGGGAATATAGGGTTTGAAAGGCTTCAGCAATAGTCATTAGTTTTCCTAAGTCATCTGCATCGGTAATGATCTGCAATTGTTGATAATCTTGTTCCAATAGATTACGATTTTCTTGTAGATATTGTTTAATCTCTTCATTGACAGAAGAGGGAAAAGAAGTTTGAGTTAACGTTGAGGATGGAGTAGCAAATTGAATAATCGTTTTACCAATAGCTTGTAATAATTCATTGAGTTGAGAAACATTTTTTTCTACCTTCTCTAAACGATTTAAGAGGGTTAATTGCTCAGATTTAAGAGGGTTATTATTCGTTTCTAGAGACTGTTTAGACTTATGACGAAAAATTTTGGCTGCATTGTTAATAACCGAACGAATTGAATTTCCTTGTAGGATTTTTTCTAATTCTTGGGAAGTGAAAATTTCATTTAAGTTAAGGTTAACTTGTTGTGCTTTTAAGGTTAAAATTGATAGTAATTGTTCTTGGGATGGAGGACTTAAAATCACTTGATGTTGAGAAACACGCTCAATAATAGAAGGGTCAAAAATAGCCTTAAATTGTTGCCAGCGATTGGGAAAAAGGTTTAAAATAATTAAACTATTGGGAACATGGGTAAAAATTTCTTTGATCGCTTCTCCAAAACTCAGCAACAATGTTCTTTTATGTTTTAAGCCTAAAGACTCTAATTGATCAAAAACGATAATCAAAGGTTCATCTAATAAAGATAATTTACTAAACACAGAAATAGCTTCTAAGGAAAAATCTTCCTGACTAATTCCTTCATCCCAACCCCTTAAACCAATGGTATTGATATCCGCTTCACTTAACTCTTCGGCCGCTAACCAGCGAGAAACTAAACTTTTTTCTTTCCGACGACTATAGCTACAAAACTTGATAATTCCTTTGATAATTTCTGATGAGTATCCACCCATTCCGTATTCATTCATCCACCATTCACTCGCTCTTTTTTCAATATGTTGCCAATAGTCTCGCTTTTTTTGACTATCTTCTTTCCCTAACTTTTCATATAAGTCTAGGGGATTGTTTTGCGTAATTTCTTGAATATCTCTATCTTTTTGGGTGAGTCGAATGAAGTTACTCTGGCTGATTAATTTTACAAAACTATGAGCAATTAAATGCTCTAACTGAGTATAACCTGTGGTCGGCACTTCCTGTACAAAGGATTCTAAAATTCGGCTATAAATATGATAAAGAATCGTCTCAGGATTATTAGGATGACGAATAAATAATAAACGATTAATTTTTAGTAATGTCTTAGCTAAACGCATAATAAGGTGAGTTTTACCGCTTCCTGCTTCACCGATAATGACAACACCTTGACTTTGATGATTCCCATCTGCTTTAATCTCACTTAAAATCCCTTGCAAATCATTAAATTCGCTTTGATAAAGGGTGGTATAATCGATATGATCTTGGAAGGGTGTATCAACTCGGTTACTACTAAAGGGATTAATAAGTGTCTGGGAAAAAGCCATTGTAGAGGTCTGTTGAATATCTTGGTATAATTGATAAGTAAAGGCCGCATCATAACGAGCCGCATGAGCTTGATTCGGGTTAAAGAGACGATTATTCACCTTTAAATTTCGCTTACGACTTAAGCATTCTAGGGAATAACTTGGAAGTTTAGGATAATGTTGTTGAGCCAAAAGAAAGGTACAGGCTGATTGTAATGGCTTCCATGGTAATCCTACTTTTTGATAACTATTTTTTAAGATTTTTAGATCATGATTAACTGAATGACAAATCATCAACTTATCCTTGATAATGAGAGAAAAATCTTGCAAGATCTCTCTCAACGGTTTTACATTTAAACGGATATTCGTGTCTTCTATTTGTTCTTGTGCAAATGCTTCATAAATTAGTTGTCCTTGCTCATCAATAATAGCAATTTCTCGTAAAATGCTTTTTCCTTCTGTATCGACAACAACAAAGCTCATTGTGGATAATACTCACGCTTATAATAGCAAAAAAATATCTAAAATAGATACGTTTAAGAAAAAGAGAAGAGTCCGACACTTTAATAAGCTTAGACTATCTCTTTGTTCCTTAACTACTGAACGACAGGAATTAGAAAAATATTCTAACCTGAGTGCTTAGTGCTATCTCTAGTTTAGTTTAATTCTTAAACATGATACCGTAAAATAGATAACGGGTTATTCGTCTAAGTGTTCAGGTTCAAGAATAAATAACGGATAATAGACAATGACCGCTCCTTATAAAGAGAGAATGGATCAGAGTCAGTATTCGTTGCTCCTTTTCTCTGGAAAGAGCAGGTATTATACCTTAATCAATCCATTATTAATTATCCCTTAATAAACTGCCCAGTTAGCTATTATTAATCTCATTTCTTATGTTCTATTATCGATTAATTAATCTGACTTTAATCTTTTTGCTAATGTTTCTAACAGCTTGTAGTAACACTAATCAATTGAATATAAATAAAATCACTAATGAGGAAATAACGGGAGAGATAATCGTTTGGGATGAGTATTCTTTTATTAATAATAATGCTAATTTATCGAGGTATAAGAAACGAGTTGAGGAGATGATTGAACCTTTTCATAAATTATATCCTAACGTTACAGTATTATTTGATTTCTTTGAACAAGGAAAAGGCAGAGCGCGTTTTATTGATCAAGTTCAACGGGGTGCAGGAGCTAATTTGTTAATTGCATCAAGCGATAACAAACTATTAGAGCTAATAAAAATGGGAGCTTTGCAAGACTTAGATAAGTATAATATTAATCAGTCAACCTTGCGGCCTAAAGCGTTATCACAAGCTCGTTATAAGAATAAGCTTTATGGGATTCCTATTTATCTATCAACACAAGCTCTTTGCTATAATACCAAAAAAGTAGAAACTCCAGTAAAAACCCTCTCAGATTTGATTCAAGAAGCCAGAAAAGGATACTCAGTTGGCATCGTATCAGGATTCAGGAAAACGTTTTGGGGGACAGGAATCTTTAGTAAAAATAAATGGTATGAGCCTTTAACATCTGATGAAGTTATTTCTTCCCTAGAAATACATGAAAAACAATTTTTAAATATTTTGCAAGAAGGCGCATGGCAAACATGGATGGAATGGCTAAAAAAAGCCCAAACTGAACCCAATTTTATTGTGGACAAAGAAGACTCTTTACAACAAGCTTTTACCCAAGGAAGATTAGCTTATTTAACTTGCTCATCTAGTTGGATTCCTTATGCACAAGAAATTTTAGGAGATGAGACAGTTGGAGTCACTTTACTTCCCCATGAAAATAATATTGCAACACCGATTTTACAAACTAAAATGTTTATTTTTAACCGTGCTTCTAGCCAAAAACAATTAGAAATCTCTCTTAAACTAGCGCAGTTTCTTACTAACCGCCAACAACAGATTGAACTTGCATCTGAAGAGGTTTTTATTCCTAGTAATCAAGCCATTTCTCTAAATCCTAACTTATATCCTATCCAAGCCACTCTAATACGGCAAGTCCAAAATAGTTTAGGATTTAACCTAGATGATGTAGAACAATTATCTGCGATCGCAGATGTAGGTGAACAGTTATATACTAAGGTTTTAGCAGGTGAATTATCATCCAAAAAAGCAGCAAGTCAACTCAGACAGTTACTCATTGAGCAGTAAACAGCGAGGATTAACCCTTACCATTTATTACTTTTCTGAAATTAAGTTATGCCAGATTCAACCTTACCATCAAGCCTTTTTGACTTAAATTATGTAGGAGAAGAATTACTAAAAGTCAGTGTTCTTTTACAACGTCCAGTTGTCCAAGTTCAACTCGCTATTATTCTGATTATTTCATTATCATCTTGGTTGATCGCTCAATCAATATGGCAACAATTTCAGTCTAAATTCCCTCGTTTTTGTCAACTAGAATCTAGTGAGACTCAACTGTCTTGGCAAGAATATGGGGGGGCATTAATCCGATTTTTAACCAGCCCGATTCTTGTACTTATTTTGCTTAGTATATGTTCTATCTTTTTCCAATCCCAAGGTTGGTTTTCAGGATACATTGTTGATACTATAAAAATAGTATTTGACTTAGTTATTTTTCGTATTTTTATTATTTGTCTTTATGCACTTTTTCCCACAAAATCGGTTAAGTACTATCAGTATCGATTGTTTGCTCCCTTATTTGTCTTAATTATCGCAATTAGAGTGTTAGGATGGTTTGTCAACTTAAAGTCCCTTTCTCAAGTTTATTTAATCACCATTTTTGACCAGCCATTAACCTTAGAGCCGATTTTTGTAACCATTGCGGGTTTATACTTTTGGTTTACAGGATTGACGTTAGCAGAAAAAATATTTCTCAAACTTTTAAGAATAATTAGGGGAGAAGCAGTCTTGATAGACCAAGCAATATCACTCATTTTTCGTTACTTTTTAATCGGATTAGGACTTGTTTTAATCGCTGGTTATATTGGGATTAGTCCAACTGCTGTTGCAGCCATAGGAGGAGGATTATCTGTCGGGATTGGTTTTGGTTTAAAAGAAGTTATCAGTAATTTTATTAGTGGAATCTGGTTATTATTTGAAGGCTCATTAAAACCCGGAGATTATGTTAGAATAAATGGTAATATGAGCAAAGTCGTTAACTTAGGAATTCGAGCGACAACTTTTAAAATTATTAAAGATAACTCCAAAGAAATTATCCCAAATCAACGCTTTTTTACCGATAATATTACCCCCATTACAGGAAATGACCTTCTAACTCGTTGTTCTGTCGTAGTTGGTGCTAGTTATGGCTGTGATCCACAAGCAGTAATCAATGTTATTTTACAAGTTGCTCGTCAACATCCTCATGTT
This sequence comes from Microcystaceae cyanobacterium, assembly GCA_051439375.1. GTDB lineage: Bacteria > Cyanobacteriota > Cyanobacteriia > Cyanobacteriales > Microcystaceae > JBGTGT01. The sequence continues at coordinate 16,310 of JBFRWB010000008.1, read as the reverse complement.
TTACAATTACCTACGCCAGTTGCCTTTGCTGTTAATTTTGGGGAATCAAGTATTGATTATGAGTTACGATTTTGGATTCATGATCCTATGGTTCGCTTAACAATAACCAGTGATTTAATTTGCGAGATTTGGACAGCCTTTTCTGAGAAAAATATCGAGATTCCGTTCCCACAAAGAGATGTTCATATTAAATAAATTTCAGTCTATAATTGATGAAGGTGTAAACTGGAAATTTATCTATGAAAATATACGACTCAACCTTTAATCCCAGTTTAAAACTGGTCTGGTTTAATGAAATTGCCAATCGTCCTAACCTTACGTCTTATCTTGCTATGCGCCAAGATTATTCCCCTGATCCGATTTACTTAAAATATGATCAGTTTGTCAACCTCTGCGAAGATGAATTAGGGGAAAGAGTTTATCGGTTAGCGGTTAAATTTAATCATTTTGGTATTATGGAGCATTCAGGTTTAATGTTTAATATTGTGGGGTTTCCCCATGATGTACCTATGCAACATCGCACCCATCGCGTGGGGGTTTCTTTTGATGTGATGTCACAGCGATACACGGGAAAACATTTTAGAGAATACTATGAGAAAAATGAAGGATACTTTGACGACAACTTTATCAAAAAATATTTTTATTTTGATGTGGTTGGTAAAAGTTATAGCGATAGAGAAGGGAATCAGTATGTTCACAACGAGGCAATTGAACAGATACAAATTGAAGGAATTAGACGACAATTAACAGATTATGTGACACTTTTACATAAAAACGTACCAGAAGAAAGAGCAAGAAGATTATTACCCCAAGGAATTCGACAGCATTATATTTTTAGCTGCAATCCTCGCAGTCTAGAACATTTATTAGATGTTAGAACCCCTAAAGATGTTCAATTTGAGTTTCGACTGTTAACTGAATTGTTTCTCAAATTTTATCAAGACTATAATCCGTTTATGGCGCAACAATATCAAGAAAAACGCTATCAGAAAAACAAATTAGCACCTTAATTTTCTGGTTCAGTCTCAGGGGGAACGACAGGAATGGAAATCTCTTCGTTTGGAGGAGAATCTGGCGGAATAGGAGAGGGAGAAAGAGGATTCGGCATAACCTCTCTAGCTGGAGGAGGAGGAAGGTCTGGAATAGGTGTTAGGGGCGTTAATTCTGCACCGGGGGGAATAATAGGTTCAGGATATAAGGGGGTAATCGTCGGTTTCGGAGTCGGTATGGGGGCCGCTTCAGGGGTTGGGATAGGGGGATTAATCGGTAGGGGTGATGGGGTTTCTACTGGGGTAACAGGGGTGGGGGTAGGGGTTGCTTCAGGTGTGGGGGTAGGAGTTGGGGGAATATTTGGGGTATCACGAGGGGTGGGGGAATTATCAGGGGTGGGAAAGGTTTGAGGTGGAGGAGATTCAAGGGGTTGAGGGGAATTAGAATCAGGATTTCTGGGAAAAAATAAACTAAACGCAATAATAAAGCTGCCAATACTTAATCCTGCCAACAAAAGCGGTAAAACCAACCAGTTCCAAACTGGATTTGGCCGAGAGAATTGTTCTTTATCCCTAATATCGGTTACATCTGTGGTATAAGAAGACGGCGGCGCAACCACCTCAGTCGCTGCGGTAGCAGGTTGCATGGATGGCATTGTTGAGGTTAAGGCTGCTAACATCTGTTTAGCGGAGGAATAGCGATCGCGTGGATGAAAACGAATCACTTGATCAAGAACTGTTGCTAAGGAAGGAGATAGGGTTTTGACCTGATTTTGCCAAATAATTTCCCCTGTTTGGTCATCATTATCTAAATATTGGGGACTTTGACCGGTTAATAAGAAAATTCCTGTTAATCCTAGACTGTACAAGTCACTAGAATAGACGGGACGGCCAGCCGCTTGTTCTGAGGCCATATACCCCGGTGTTCCCAACGCAACCGAATAGGCGGTTTTACCCTGTGGATCAACATAAGTTGCGATCGCTTCTTTCATGATGCCAAAATCAATTAAAATGGGCAATTGATCGCTGTGGCGAATAATAATGTTATCTGGTTTAATATCACGGTGAATAATTCGCTCTTTGTGAATATACGCTAAAACGGGCAGAAGTTTTACTAATATTTCTTGTGTTTGTTGGGAAGATAATGTCCCTTTTTGAGCAACTAATTGGGTTAAGGTTAACCCATCAATCCATTCTTGAACTAAATAAAAGTGATTATTTTCAGAAAAATAAGCATAAAGTTGGGGAATTTGGGGATTATGTTCCCCTAAACTTTCTAAAATAGCAGCTTCCCGTTGAAAGCGTTCTTTTAACCAATCAGGAATCACAGGAGATTCAATGGCGGGTTTGAGTTGCTTAATGACACATTGACGACTGGAAGGTAAATGGGTATCAATTGCCAAAAAAGTTTCACCAAATCCACCTCTAGCTAAAGATTTTAAGATTTTATAGCGATTATTTAACTGTTTCATTTTATTTTAAACGGATTTTATCATATTTTTAAAAACTGTCTGAGTGGTAATCCCATAGCAAGAAATGATTATCTTATGAATCAATATTGTTGAATAAATAAACTATAAACTATAGACCATTCCTTATGGTTAGCTTACCCACTCAGACCTAAGATAAGCCCATTTCAATTCAACGTTTTACAACAACCCTCGATAGCGGATAAAGATTAAAATCGCTGCCCATGATCCCAAAGCCACTTTAACCGCCACTAAGATGTTTAAGATGGGTAAAAATCCGCCACTACTGAGTGATCCTAGTTCCCCGTGGGGTAATTCTAACCCGATTAAGGTGATAACGGCTAAGAGAATAAAAAACAAGACTGATAACTTTTCTAGGGTTGCAGCGTGCCATTTTTGGTAGAGAAATTGCATTCTTTCGGGAGATGCTGTGAGGGTTACTAAGCCAATGGCTGTTCCACCCGCAACACCTGCTGCAAAGCCACCACCGGGGCTTAAATGACCTCTAATAGCTAATTCGATGCTGACTAAGGCGGCGATGGTAGCCCCTAAACGGGCTAGGATAATGGAGGGTTTATCGGTTAATTGATAAACTTTTTGGAAGGGTTTTTCATTGGATAATAGGAATTTAGCCCCTAATATGGCAATAGAAAAGACAACTACCTCAAAAATCGTATCATAGACACGATTACGGAAAATAATTCCTGAGACTGCATTGGTGACACCACTATCTTGAACAATGACTTCTACTTCATCAATAGTGGGTACTTCAACTAAAGAATAGGGTAAGACCAAAATTTTGAGTAAAAGAGCAACAGATGCGCCTAAATACAACCATTTCATAAGTCAATAGAATTTTTATAAATTAATTGGGTGTTCATTTCTTGCCATTCTTGATCAATAAGATCATAAAGTCGTTTAATCCGAATGGTAATCTGATCCTGATTATAATCGGTATTTAATAAACAGAAACCATGAACTTCTTGATGGGAGAAAGCTTCTTCTAACGCATCTAGATTGTTATAAGAAACAAATTCTAGGCGAAGAAAGTGTTTGTTCAAAATCTGACGAAGTTTTTGGGTTAACTGTTTAAATTCTTCGTCTATTTCCGTTATACTTTCCTCTAGAACAGCTAAACGCATTACCATAGAAGAACGAACAGCGATCGCATAGAGGGTAATGGCTAATAATGTCCCTACCAACGCTTCTGTTAAGGCTACATCCGCAGCCCCCAGAATGGCTTCGACTAGAGCAGATAATGCCCCTAATACTCCCCGAATCACTAAAGCATGGAAAGGATTGGCTTGAATTAACAATACTCCCGCCGCAAGGGGTAAGAGGGCAACAATAATAATCAGATAAGAATTATTCATAAAACTCTTTAGAGTCTTTAACAGGTTGCAGTGTGAAATTCTTTTCATCATATCATTACTTGTCTCAAGTGACTTTAATTATTGATTCAGGAATTCTTATCTTTGATATTAAATTGACAGTTTTTAAGATTAGCACTTTGCCAAATGATTAATAGATTTGAGATTAATTGTTGATTAAGGAAAATCTGTAATTTGCAATCTACACTCTCTAATTTTTTAGTAGGAAATAGTTATAAATATTAAACTCTTTTTCCTAGTGCATCCCACTAAGCTGTTTATCACCTAAATTGGTATGTGAAGACTTTAAGGGAGTAGGGAGTAGGGAGAGAGTTTGAGGATTTGTACTAAAATACCCAAGACCCAGTTTAAATGCGTCTTAGCTTATAACGATTCATTCTCCTCTCCTTGAGTAGAACAATAAGCAAACACATAGCCTAACATAGTATTCCATAGAGCCAAACAAATAATCGCTAATAGCAACAATGGCCATTCGCGGGGAATTTTTAATAACAAACCGCCAATAATACTAATTGATCCCAAGGTATCAGCAACGGATAGAGTATGGAGTTTAAATAAGACCGAACGCTCACCAATCAGAGGAAATGTTCCCCAAAACCAGAAAACAATTCCTAGAACAATACAGGCATAACTTAATACATCAATCATTAGGGTTTCCGTTTAAATGTTAAATTAATCTACCATTCTACCTCAGCATATTCTTTTAAAACCTGTTCATATACCTTAACGGTTTGCTGGGCTAATTTCTCCCAATTAAAGCGCAAATCTAAAGATTGATAGGCATTATCCACTAACCATTGTGTATAATCAGGGTTTTTGAGGATTTCTAAAATTCCCCCTGCTAAAGCATCAGCATTATTGCTTTGAGTCACAATTCCTGTTACGGTATTTTGTACCACTTCTGGCAAGCCTCCCGTATCTGAGACGACGACAGGAACTTTAGCCGCAAAGCTTTCTAAAGCAACAATACCGAAAGGTTCATATAAACTAGGAAAAACCGCACAATTAGCAATCGTTTGGAATTTATTTAGGTCTTCATCCGACATAAACCCTGTAAAATAGCATTTATGCCAAATTCCCAAATTCCATGCTTGTCGTTTTAGATGATCAGTATTTCCTCCCCCAATGATGACAAATTTAGCGTTTCCTCCCATTCCCCAGATAACTTTAGGGGCTGCATTTAATAAAACAGAAACCCCCTTTTCATAGGTCATTCTGCCCACATAATAGACAATTTTCTCGTTATCTTCCCCATAGTTGCGCCGAAACCCCAAATAGTCAAACTTTTGATCCTGTTGTTTTTTCTCTGGGCGAATACCATTGTAGATGACATCCATCTTATCCCAAGGCGTACTAAAAGCTCGTTGGAGTTCATGGCGCATATAACGGCTACAGACAATTACTCGCCAAGCATTATAGATTAAAATCCCTTCTTTTGAGGCAATATAGCGATGGGTTGGTGTGTGCAGCCCATTATAGCGTCCATATTCCGTCGCATGAATGGTAGCAATAAGGGGAAGTTTAAAATGATGTTTGAGGGCAATGGCTGCATCTCCCACTAACCAGTCATGGGCGTGAATCAGGTCAAAATCTCCTTCCTTTTTGATTAATTCTCCCCCATAATATCCCATTTGCTGGTTCATATTCCCAATCCATTGAAAAAAGTCTTGTCCGTAGGGAACATGGATACGATGGACATAAATCCCATCTACCCTCTCATAAGAAAGAGCATTGCCAGATTGTAGCGTGATTAAGTGAACCTCATCCCCTAATTTGGCTATTTCTGGATATAATTCTCCAACATGGCGAGCGATTCCCCCAACAATACGAGGCGGAAACTCCCAACTCAGCACCAATATTTTCATCTCTCTAACCTCAGTCGTGATCTATTTAAAAGCCCCATCAAGAAAATGACAGGGCTTTAGGAATTACTAAAAGTCTAGCTCATTAAGCGACCGATACAAATCATTAAATAGCCATTGAGACATAACAAAGGACATTCTACAGAAACGACAGTATCGATGTTTTCCTTTTGATAAAGGCTTTCCCCTTCAGATTGTTCGACAATGAGAATACCATAGACTTAGATAAATCGTGAAGTAAACCGCTACAGTAGGGGCAATTTATGAATTGTCCCAATAAATAAAAAATTGATATAAGTTCTTAGTCATCCTTGCCGTTCAGTTTAAAAAAAGCTATGATCAAAGCCATTTAGTCATAGCATCCTAAAATAATGAAATTAGTCCAAACAATCGCTTGTTTTTGTCTAGGAATCTTATTGGTTTTTACCCCTTTAATGAGCCAAAAAGCTGTATCTGTTGATCCCCCTTCGGAAATTCGAGGGGTTTGGTTAACGAATGTTGATAGTGAGGTATTGTTTGACGCTCAAACATTAAAAAACAGTGTTGAAACTCTCTACCAATTAAATTTTAATACCCTTTATCCTACGGTTTGGAATTGGGGTTATACGCTTTATCCAAGTCAAGTAGCTGAAAAAGTAATTGGCACAAAAATTGATCCCACTGAAGGCTTACAACAGCGGGATATGTTAAGAGAACTTGTTAACGAAGGCCATCAGAGAAATTTAGCTGTTATTCCTTGGTTTGAATTTGGGTTTATGGCACCAGCTGATTCAGAATTAGCCAATCGTTATCCGCAGTGGCTAACAAAACGAGAAAATGGCGATACAATTTGGTTAGAAGGTAATGTACATAAACGGGTTTGGTTAAATCCTTTTAAGCCAGAAGTTCAACAATTCCTGACAGATTTAGTCATCGAAATTGTATCAAATTATGATGTGGATGGGATTCAATTTGATGACCATTTTGGTTATCCTGCTGACTTTGGTTACGATGATTATACCATTGCCCTTTATAAAAAGGAGCATAATGGCAAAGCTCCCCCAAAATTGAATGGTAAGTTAAATACAGGACAAAATTGTAAAGTTAATACAGCCGAATGGACTGAGTGGACTAATTGGCGATCACAAAAAATTACCGATTATATGAAAGACTTATTTGCTGAGATTAAAAAAGCGAATTCTAAAGCCATTGTATCGGTATCTCCTAACCCTCAAACCTTCTCTAAAAATTGCTACTTACTCGATTGGCAAAAGTGGGAAAGAATGGGCTTAATTGAAGAGTTACTCGTGCAAGTGTATCGTAACAATATGGAAAGTTTTCAACGAGAATTAAATCAACCTGCCATTAAAACAGCCAAAACTCATATTCCTGTTGGAATTGGTATTTTATCGGGATTAAAAGGTCGGCCAACTCCCTTATCTCGCATTGAAAATCAAGTTAAATATACTCGTCAACAAAACTATGCAGGAGTCTCTTTCTTCTTCTATGAAAGTTTGTGGAACTTTGGTCAAGAACCCAAAAGACAACGACAAATGGCCATTAAACGTTGGTTTCCTCGTCCCATAACTAGAGCATCAGTTAAGTAATAATTGATAAGTAATAAGTTTCACCTCATCTGGAGTTGCACCTTGGATTCAAACATGAAGATTTTTTTATCTTCTCTTCAATGTATGAAGCAGTTTTAGACCTTTATCTTCGGGTTTGATTTTATTGATTATTTATTACTTAAACCCGAAAGGTTTTGATAAGTTATAATGATAGGATGTTAAATCTTCTTATAACTTATCATTTGCAATGATTACGCTTGCCCCAACTCACTCCATTCAGCAAAGAACTGTTTTACTCTCTAAAGGGGAAGATGGTTATCTTGTCGCAGAAGTTCCAAGTTTGCCCGGTTGTATTAGTCAAGGAAAAACTCGTCAAGAAACTTTAGATAATATTAAAGAAGCGATTGAATTGTATATTGAATCTTTAATAGAAGATGGAGAGATCATACCTGACGACGATTATGAAATTATCAAAATTTAACCATAAGTTCATTACCTGTTATTTCTGGAAAACAATGCGTTAAAGCCCTCAAAAAACTTGATTTCGCAGTTCATTCTCAAAAAGGGAGTCATATTATTCTAGTAAGAAAACAACCTAAAACTCGTCTATCTGTCCCTAATCATAAAGAACTAGATAGAGGAACGTTAAGATCAATAATTAGTTCAACAGGATTAACTGTTGACGAATTTATCACCTTACTTTAGGATTTTTCTGGTTCAAAAAATAATAAGGTAAAATAATTAAATATCAAAACCATTCGTTCGTTAATAATTCAGAGTAATTTTTCTACAATGACCTTATTTACCCTAAAATCAGTCAAAAAAGACTTTGGAATCAAAGAAATACTCAAAGATGCCAACTTTAGTCTCGATGAAGGCGATAAGGTCGGTCTTATCGGCACAAATGGGTCTGGAAAATCTACCCTCTTAAAGATGATAGCCGGATTAGAACCTATTGATGGAGGGGAAATTTGGGTTAATTCAGCAGCAAAAATCATATATCTACCTCAACAACCAGACTTAGACGAAAATTTAACCGTTTTAGACCAAGTTTTTGCTGATTGTGGTGAAGAAATGGCTTTAATTCGAGAATATGAAGAACTCTCCCATCAATTGGCCAAAGAACAAAATGATACAGAAAAACTCCTTAATCGTTTGTCACATCTTACCCAACGAATTGAAACCCTAAACGCATGGGATTTAGAAACCAATGCGAAAATCACCTTATCTCAGTTAGGAATTGAAGACTTTTCTGCTAAAATTGGCAACTTATCAGGGGGATACCGTAAGAGAATCGCCCTTGCCTCTGCTTTACTCTCTGAACCTGATGTTATCTTAATGGATGAACCAACTAACCACCTAGATGCTTTGTCAGTGCAATGGTTACAAACTTATTTGCAGCGTTTTCAAGGTGCATTACTTCTTGTCACTCACGATCGCTATTTTTTAGATCAAGTAACGAATCGAATTATAGAAGTAGATAGGGGAGATTTATTTGGTTATTCGGGGAATTATTCTTACTTTTTACAGAAAAAGGCAGAAGCTGACGAATCAGAACTAAGTAGTCAGCAAAAACACAAAGGAAGATTAAGACGGGAACTAGAATGGTTGAAACGTGGACCAAAAGCGAGAAGTACTAAGCAAAAAGCGAGAATTGACCGTATTAAGGAGATGCAAGGTCAAGAATTCAAGCAACAGCAGGGAAAGGTGGAAATTGCAACTGCGAGTCGTCGCATTGGGAAGAAGGTAATTGAGTTAACGGATATTAAAAAATCCTATCAAGAAAGAACCTTAATTAAGGCTTTTAGCTATATCTTTACCCCATTTGACAGAATTGGTATTATTGGCAAGAATGGGGCAGGAAAATCCACTTTAATGAATATTATCACAGGTCGCATTGACCCCGATCAAGGTAAAGTTGACATTGGAAGTACGATTCATATTGGTTATTTTGACCAACATTCAGAGGATTTAAGTATTAATGAAAATCAAAGAGTCATTGAGTATTTAAAAGATGTGGCTGAGTTAGTTAAAACGGCTGATGGAACGGTTATTACTGCGTCTCAGATGTTAGAAAGATTTTTATTTCCACCCAATCAACAATATGCACCGATTTATAAGTTATCTGGGGGAGAAAGACGAAGATTATTTTTGTTACGGGTTTTAATTTCTGCGCCGAACGTATTAATTTTAGATGAACCAACCAATGATTTAGATGTGCAAACCTTGTCTGTTTTAGAGGAATATTTGGAAGATTTTAACGGTTGTGTTATTGTTGTTTCCCATGACCGATACTTTTTAGATCGAACCATTGATAATATTTTTGCCTTGGAAGAAGGAGGAAAAGTTGTTTCCTATCCGGGTAATTATTCGATTTATTTAGATTATAAACAAGCACAAGAAAAGGAAGTCAAAGAAGAGAAGAAAACAACTAATAAATCTACTAAAACAGTTAAAGCAAAATCATCTACTTCGGTCAATAATAAACCTAAAAGATTATCTTCTAAAGAGCGAAAAGAATATGAAAAGTTAGAGAATCTTGTTGTAGAGCTAGAAGCAAAGAAAGAAGAATTAGAACATCTTTTGTATAAAAATCCTCCCAATGATTACGAAGAATTAGAAAAGTTAACTCAACAATTAGCTGATTTAGAGAATGAAATTAATACCTCAACAGAACACTGGTTAGAATTAGCAGAACGAGCAGATTTATAGGGTTATGCTGTTAAATAGGTCAGGAAAAATATTCCGAAGTCTGCTTGATTTATTACGCTTAAGATGATAAGGTTTTTAATCAGTATCAGTTTGCAATATTAATTGACCCATAAATTACTCAAATTAAACAACCAATATTTTTATTTTAGGAAATCTTATGACTCATTTTGGTATCATTTGTCCTGCCTTAGCGGGTCATCTTAATCCTATGACAACTTTAGGTTATGAACTCAAGCAACGAGGTCACCGTGTTACTGTTTTAGGAATTGAAGATGCTCGATTAAAAGTTTTAGCTTCAAAATTAGAATTTCAAGTTATTGGCGAGTCTGATTTTCCTGAAGGAGTAACTAAACATTTATCTACCCAACTAGGTCAATTGAGTGGATTGGAGGCACTTCAATATATGATTAACTGGATTACCAATAATGTAAACATGATTTGTCGGGATACGCCAAATATTATAAAAAATGAAGGGATAGAAGCATTATTAGTCGATCAAGCTTCTCCAGAAGGAGGAACAGTTGCTGAACATTTAGATATTCCTTTTATAAGTGTTTGCAGTGCCATTGTGTTTAATAAAGAAATAAATGTTCCTCCTTTTGCTACGTCTTGGAATTACAATCCTTCGTGGTTTGGACTTCTACGAAACCAATTAGGTTATACACTACTAGGTTATCTAGGTCGGCCGATACGAAAAGCAATTAATAATTATCGTCAGCAGTGGAACTTATTGCCTTATATTAATCCTAATCAAAATTACTCTAGGTTAGCTCAACTGAGTCAACAACCTCCTGAGTTTGAGTTTCCTAGAAAAGAATTACCCTCTTGTTTTCATTTCACCGGCCCTTACAGTAATCCGATGAGTCGTGAACCTGCACCTTTTCCTTATGAAAAACTAACAGGACAGCCCCTAATTTACGCATCGATGGGAACACTACAAAATCGTCTGCTTTGGGTTTTCCAAGCAATTGCAGACGCTTGTGCGGAACAAGATGTTCAATTAGTGATGGCTTTAGGAGGTGGTGCGAGTTCCGAATCATTAGGAAATCTATCAGGAAATCCGATTGTAGTTGATTACGCTCCTCAGTTAGAACTCTTGCAAAAAACGACGCTTACTATTACCCATGGAGGACTGAATACCACTCTAGAATCTTTAAGTAACGGAGTCCCGATGGTAGCTATCCCTATTACAAACGACCAACCCGGAGTCGCAGCACGGATTGCATGGACAAAAACAGGAGAGGTAATACCTTTGGGAAAAGTAAGCGTTGAGAGGCTAAAGAAGACCATCAAAAAAGTTTTAACCGAAGATTCTTATAAACAAAATGCTTTGAGGCTACAAGAAGCAATTAGACGTGCTGGTGGCGTGAAGCGAGCAGCTGATATAGTCGAAAAGGTTATTACAACTAAAGTTTAAAAGCAGACAGAGGATAAAATATAGAATCCCCAACCGCCCCAAAATAATTTTCAGGGCTAATCAATGCCGTTATCTAAAGATAACTTTAAATATATCAATCAATCTAGTTTATAGTTCAATTTATTGAACGCTCCTGATGAGCCTTGAAATTAATTTCAAGGCGGGTGTCATGGGAAATACAAGGTAGAGTTAGATGATTTTCATAATTTATAATTCATAATTCATAATTAAAACGCCATGACATTATCACAAATTATCCTGAAAATCCTTGAATCGGTGTGAATCGGTGATTCAGACAACTAATTTATTTGTACTATGTAGATAAAAATAATTCGACCCCCTTCGGGGGAGAGAAAAAAGGAAGGAAGGAAAAAGGGGAAAAGGACAAAAGAGTAAAGGGTTACGAAGTCCTCCCCACCGCAGACATAACCCGAAAACCAATATAGTTGCTGCAGTAGTTATCGCGCGAAGAGATGTCGCGGTTGGCAGAACGGCAAAGGCTAGGACTGTCGCTCCAAGAACCGCCACGAAGTACGATATATTCATAATTTCCATTGCCATAAGCACTACCATCTGTTGGCGCATTATTATAGTTATTCACATAATCGTCTTCGCACCATTCCCAAACATTACCGTGCATATCATACAGTCCCCAATTATTGGGTTTCTTTTGCCCGACGGGATGGGTTTGACGGTTAGAATTGGCATGACACCAAGCATAGTCTTTTAATAGGCTTTCATTGTCTCCAAAATAATATCTGGTTGTACTTCCAGCCCGACAAGCGTATTCCCATTGCGCTTCGCTAGGGAGTTGATAGGTTTTTCCTGTTATTTGGGATAATTTTTGACAAAAAGCCTGTGCATCATTCCAGCTTACACATTCTACAGGATGATCCCAACAATCCTCTTCTCTAGCAAATAGTCCTTTTGACTTTGTTTTAAAATAAGAAGGATTATTCCTCATCACCGCTTGATATTGTGCCTGTGTAATGGGATATTTGCCCATATAGAAAGCATTTAAGGTAACTTCATGTATCGGTTGTTCTTCCTCACATTCATTGCTCCCCATCATAAAGCTTCCTGCTGGTATCAAGACCATTTCTAACTTGACATTATTAGGTAAGGTTTCGGTGATGGTTTTAGGGAGTGAAGGTGTGGCAGGTTGAATAATGGTTGCAGGTTTCGGTGAAGGAGGAGTGACAGGTTGGGGAGTTATTGGAGGTGGAGGTGGAGGTGGTAAAGGCTGTGTATTTGGGCGCAAACCTTGCGACGGGCGCAAACCTTGCGCCCCTACAGGAGAGATGTCGTTTAAAACTTCCTCAACGGTTTGGTAACGCCGTTTAACTGCACCTTCCACCAATTTATCTAAAACCTTCCCTAACTTATCACTGACAGCATTATCATTCAAAAAATCACGCCATACCCAGTCCATCTCATCTACGCTATATAAATCAAATGGGGACACTTGAGTTAATAAATACAAACAAGTCACCCCTAAACTATATAAATCGCTGCAATATTTCGGTTTTCCTCTACTTTGCTCTGGTGAGGTATATTCGGCTGACCCTATTACTGTTCCTGTTACGGTAACACTTTGCGTCTCTGTTAACTTGGATGCACCAAAATCCACTAACACTATCTTATTATCTTTACTGCGTCGAATCAGATTCTCTGGTTTAATATCCCGATGGATGACATTATTATCATGGACAAATTGCAAAATCCCTAAAACATCCCTTAATAACTGCCAAATTTCCTCTTCTGTAAAGACCCCATTTTTCTCTAACTCTTGCGCTAAGGTTTCCCCTGCTATATATTCTTGTACCAAATATTGACGCTCATCTTGGGTAAAATAGGCCATCAATTCAGGAATTTGATCATGCTTTCCCAATGTCTCTAAATGTTCTGCTTCTTGGGCAAATAATTCTGAAGCTTTCTCCACATTACTTGTTCCCTGCGCTTGGGGTAAAAATTGTTTAATCACACAGGAGGGTTTAGAGGGTTTTAATTCATCTACCGCAAGAAAGGTTCTACCAAAGCCACCTTGTCCTAAGATACGAATGGCACGGTATCGCTGCACCAATAATAAACCTTGTCCGCAATGTTGACAAAATTGGGCGTTATCTGGGTTATATTTCAAACAATCAGGATTAAGACATTGACAGGTATTCAAGGGAAACCCCCCCTTTCCAAATTGAGATGTTTAGATAGGCTCATCAGGTGGACAAAGCCTACCCAACAACAGGTAACTGTTGACATCTTGCTTACCTTTATTCATCAAAGATAGAATTTACCTGATGATAGAGGGATAATAGACAAAGGCTACCATACAACCAAATTATGTGAATTTCTGCTCTAACCAATTTGAAATATACTGGTTAACTGCTTCAGGTTTCTCATCATGGGGACAGTGGCCAGCTTGAGGAATAGGATAAAACTCTGTATCTAAATTAGCTTTTGCCCGTTCTTGATAAATTTTCGCCCCTTTTATCGGAGTCCAAGGGTCATTTTCTCCCCATAACACCAATAAAGGAGATTGAATATTAGGAAGTAAATCAGAAGGTTGTTCCCCCGGTGGTGCAGTAATTACCGATGCAAACACCTGTTGTGCGCCTTCATCACAAGAGGGTTGATATAGCATTTCTACTAATTCATCCGTCACCGCATTTCTATCGCAATAAACCTGATATAAAGTGTTACGAATACGAGATTTTTGACGAATAGTATTAAAGACGAACTTTCCTGTTAAGGGAGAACTGACTAAGCGATTAAATCCACCCATGATTAAGCGTAAAGGAAGATTTAACTCATCAGGACGGTGGTTTAAGCCCCCTGCGCAATTAATAACAACTCCACCTGCGGTAATTTCAGGATAATTGGCCATTAACATCAGACTGAGTAGCCCTCCAATGGAGTTACCGACAAATACCGTAGGTTTTCCGATTTTTTCTTGCCAAAAGTCCTTAATTTGTCCTTGCCAAAGGTCTAGAGTATAGTCTTGTTGAGGTTTATCTGAACCCCCAAACCCTAATAAATCAATGGCAAACATTTGATAGCCTTGTTGGGCTAAAATAGGGATATTCTTGCGCCAATGGCCAATACAAGCACCAAACCCATGAATCAAGAGTAAAGGCTGTCCTTCTCCCATCACCGTGTATTTTATCTCGTGATTTTGCCAGTTCCAAGTGAAAATGTCTAGCTGAGAAGTGGGGGTTAATTGAGCAGTCATGATTATTAAGGATTAATTACTGTGATTTTTCTTAATGATAAACAATTCTAACTAAGAACTTGGTAAAAGTTATCAGATTATCATGTATTTTTACCATTTAATGATGAAAACGAATCCCTAAAAAGACATCATAAAGGAAACTACCAAAATTCTTTTTTTCTAATAATCCGAGGGACTGATCACAACCCTTCTTATCCAATAACGGCTTCATCTTATAATAAGCAGGTTGATATTGATACCAAGGAATAGATGGCCACAAATGATGAACTAAGTGGTAATTTTGCCCCAAAATCAAAATATTTAAAACTGCCCCCGGATAAACCCTAGCATTCTTCCAGCGATTTCGCTCTTTAAACGGACGATGGGGTAAATAATCAAAGAATAATCCTAAAGCGACACCAACCACCAAAGCAGGGACAAACCAGAAATTCATGATATAACCAATAAAATCATAGTGAATTCCTAAAAATACAACCGTAAAAAGAAATAAACGGCTCAAAAACCACTCTAACAGTTCAAATTTTCTCCACAAACGCCGCTTGAAAAAGTAAATCTCATGGTAAAAAAAGCGTGCTGCAATTAACCACAAGGGTCCCCCTGTTGAGACAAAATGATCAGGGTCGTTATCAGGGTCATTAACGTGGGCATGATGTTGTAAATGAACCCTTGTAAAAACAGGAAAGGCAAATCCGAGCATTAAAGCACTACCATGACCTAAAACTGCATTTAAAACCCGATTCCGATGGGCTGCATTGTGGGACGCATCATGAATCACAGTTCCCGACAAATGCAACGCTACAACATTTGCGATAAAACAAATCCAATCTGGCCAACTCCACAACCAATAACCACACACAGACAGGGCAATGAGTATGATGGCGGTTAAAAACATGAGAACATTGGGGTTAAATCCCCCGTCTGCTTTCAAATATTCTTTGGGAATGGTCAGCACCGTCTCAGCCGACTGCATGGTTACTGTTTGCTCCTTTCTACGACTCATTAACTTACTTGCGTTAGCTTACACTAATTTGCGAATTAGGTAAAGATTTGTAACATTATCTCATCTTATGCAAGGTTGTCTGATACATAACTCTCGGTGAAAGTTTGTGATACATCCTAAAAGGTTAAAGGGTTTCAGGATTAATGCCTAATTCTTGTAATTTGGCAGCGTATTTTTGGGCTTTTTCTTCCCCTGTCAGCAATAAATTTCCTTGCTCATCCCACCATCGCAACCAAGGTAATGACATATTTTGATAAGTTCCTTGCCAAATACCCAACGCCACTTTAAGGGAACTAACTGGATAGTGATTATCCTCATTAGGCGATATTAATTGATAATGATCTCCCACTAATTGATAGACTTCTACCTTTGATAGGTTAACTTCATAAATGGCATAATAAGCAGGACGAATTACCGTTTCATAAACCCAAAATTTGCCCGACCAAGGGGTTGTATTTCTCTCTTCTATGCCCTTTCCCGAAACAAATTCAATCGCAATTAAAGGGGGAATACTTTCTTGCCAAAGGACATAGGAACGACGAATTTCTCCATTCAAAGTCGGCGGAACATGGGGAACATAAAACCAATCAGGTGCGATCGCTCCTTGTTCAGGAGGATCAGTCATGCGCCAGTAAATTCCACAATCTTGACCGATACAATATTGACCATCAGGATGTAATTTTAGCAAATGGGG
>JBFRWB010000007.1:0-18618 GCA_051439375.1 Microcystaceae cyanobacterium | reverse complement strand
AGATTGGCTAAATAATTAAGCCCTAGATAAATTGTCGAAATTGTTCCTGCGACGCAAATTTCGCCATTGAAGATTCTCGATTCTACCTGATCAAAGGGAATTAAGACCACTTCAATTTCTTCGGTGATATCTAGCTGTTGTTCCCCTGTTTTGACTGCATCTAAGGCTAAAAATAAATGAATCTGCTGAGTATCTTTAATGGGATTTTCATAAATGCTACCTAAAGAAATCCATTGTTGGCTATCGTAACCTGTTTCTTCCCTAAATTCTCGCATTGCTGCCTCTTCAATCGGTTCTTGATTGGAATCGCATCGCCCGGCTGGTAATTCTAAGAGAATTTGTCCACTGCCATGACGATATTGGCGTACAAAGATAATATCCTTTTGGGGAGTTAGTCCTAAGATAATGACAATATCAGGGCGAACATTGACAAAAAAATCATCAATAATTGTTCCATTTTGTAACTGAACTTTATCTTGTCGTACTTGACACCATTGATTATTAAGAACCCACTGAGAGTTAAGGGTTTTCCATTTTTGAATATCAGTCATAAGTATTCTACGATTCTTACGCAAATTAAGATTTAATGGCAGTAAGGAGAGTAAACTGGCGGGCAAATCCCACCATACCTATCTTTGGTCACTGATCGCTAAAACTACTTGCTTTCTTTGGATTTCGGCGTTGCACGGAAATAGGCTTCCATCACCTGACGAACCATTGGACCAGCGACTGAACCACCTCCCCCTCCGCTATGTTCACCAAAAGCCACAACAACAATTTCAGGCTTATCATAAGGTGCATAAGCCCCAAACCATGTATGAACTTCCCCCGGTGGGGCTTCTGCTGTGCCGCTTTTGCCCGCTACTGGAGGTAAATGGGGAACATTCAATGCTTTCCCTGTTCCATTGGTAACAACTTCCCGTAAGCCTTCCTGCAAGGTTTTAATGGTACTCGGTTTAAGATTCAAAGATTTTTTCTGTTTTTCTTTGTCGGGGTCATCTTTGAGAAAATGGGGTTTCACCAAATAACCGCCATTTGCTGGAACCGCAAACATAACAGCCACTTGTAGGGGTGTTGCTTGGGTAAACCCCTGACCAATGGACATATTAACTGTATCTCCCCCTGTCCACTCCCAGTTATAATGCTTGCGTTTCCAAGCATCATCAGCGATTAAACCTGCTGATTCTTCCGCTAACCCGATGCCAGTCTTTGAACCGAAGCCATACAGCCTCGCCCATTTAATTAGGTTCGGCCCACCAACGCCGAGGCCAATTTGACCATGAAAAGTATTACTACTCCACGCCATTGCTCGCACATAACCCATTGGTCCAAATCCCGCCCGATTCCACTCGCCAAAGGCTGTTCCTCCCACTCTAAGATAAGCCATGGTACTTAATATGGTCTTAGGGGGATATTTGCCCGATTCCATCCCTGCGGTTGCAGTGACGACTTTAAAGGTAGATGCGGGGGGAAAGCCTCTCAAGGAACGATTAAGAAAGGGATTACCTTTTTTTTGCAGATTTTTCCACGTTTCATTGCTAATTGGAGCAGAAAAGATATTGGGGTCAAAGGTGGGGGTACTGGCCATGGCGATAACTCCCCCTGTATTAGGGTCGATCGCAACGATCGCACCTAAGCGATCGCCTAAGGCAGCTTCGGCGGCTTTTTGGGTGGGAAGATCAAGGGCGAGGGTAATATCTTGACCAGCTTTAGCTTCCAATTGCCCTAAAATCTGCATGATACGCCCTGCACCATCTACTTCTAGCTGATAACCACCCCATTCTCCTCTTAATAAAGATTCATGAACGGATTCAACTCCCATTTTTCCTTTAACATCTCCTAAGCGGTAGCCCTGCGATCGCAATCTTTCTAGTTCTTCTCGGTTTAATTCTCCTGTATAGCCCAAAACATGGGCGGCGGTTTGCTTATTGGGGTAATATCTCACTGCTTCTTGGTCAATTTCAATGGCATTCTGTAAATCACTGCGGTATTCTGCTACGGCAGTAATTTGGGCGGGATCGAGATCACGAGCAATACGAATCAGAGTAGGGGAATAAGTTCCCACCTGTTCGACTTTATCAAGGATACTCTGTTCTGTAACCCCTAATGCTTGGGCGAGTCGGCTGATTTTGCGTTCCCAGTTTTCTTGTTGTTGGATACGAGGCCAAAGATAGGCCACATGGGAAAGACGGGTAGTGGCGAGGACTTTCCCTTTTTGATCAAAAATATTGCCTCTGACGGGGGGTTTAGGAACAATACGAATTCGGTTATTTTCGGCTCTTTCTCTGAATTTACTGCCTTCTACAATCTGTAAGTACCATAATCTTGCGCCAACTGCCCCTAGCATTAAAAGAGCTAGTAAACCCATGATTAGCCATCCCTGACGCTGATTGCCAACGGTCAAGCCTGATTTACGGCGATGTTTGAGATATGAGTAAGAAGGAGAGGAAACAGGACGGGGTTTAGAGACTGAAGGCATATTTAGGTTGGACTCCCTGACCACAACTGCCTAACATTGTAGTCAGATTTTGTCCTAATTGGAGGATTATGAATTATGAGTCATCAATTTAAACAAAATATTGATAGTTGTCAACCCAAAGGACATAAACTTTTTAGCACAGTTGAACTCAAACATCTCATTTAACTTTCTTTCTTCAAAATTAATTGGATAGCCTCATAAAACGGATCGATTTTGGTGGTAATAATAGCCCAAACGATCTGAGCATTAATCGTAAAATAAGCATGGTCAATAATATCTCTTAAACCAGCAAAAATCTTCATTTTGGAATCCTCTGGCTTCAGACAAATGTAAAACTTATTACTTATTACTTAATACTTATTATTTGTGAACATATAGCGGTACAAAATACGGTTAGGACATTCGTGATCTCTGAAACCCTTATACAGCTTACTTTTGACTTTTGCCTTTTGCCTTTTGCCTTGTGCGTAGCACTATAGCTCATCCCTATTGTATAGTCTCTAATCTTCTGAACACTATTTAAGATGTCGTTGAGATAAAGCTTAATATCACGAGACATATACTGTTTCCTCTAAAATCTGTTCTCGAATTTGGGACTTAATATCTTCTTTAATCACTAAATCTATTTTGCGCTGAAATAAATCCTCAAGTAAAAATTTCAACTCCATATAGTTGTCAAAGGTTATATCTCCCTGAAATTCTACCAATAAATCTAGATCACTATTGGGAGTCACTTCATCCCTAACCAAAGAACCAAATATTCCTAAACGTTTAACTTCGTATTCTAACTTTAGATTCTCTAAGGAGTGCTGCAAAACGCTCAAAATTTGTTCAAGATCAGATTCACTTTTTTTCATTCTAGTTTCAAGAATTTTGTTAACATCAATTATCTGAAGTGATCATAGATCATATTCAAGATAAAAACAAATCTAATGATGTGCAACATTTGCTCTTTTTGTATATTAGTCTCTCTTTAAGTGAGGATACTCTCATTTTGAGAGGAAAATTTAATCGTAGGTTGGGTTGACGAAGGAAACCCAACAAAAAGTACACAAAATTCCCCCTAACTCTGCCTTTCGTAGAGACGTTGCATGCAACGTCTCTACAGAGTTTTAATGATTTAAGCGTAAGCCTGAAATCCTTACCTATTCTACTTTTGCCTTTTAACTTTTGACTTTTGTTTTGCCTTCCGCAAAGCGGTGATGCAGTCCATAGAGAGAATGAAACCCCATAAACTTGCTC
Organism: Microcystaceae cyanobacterium; assembly: GCA_051439375.1. Classification (GTDB taxonomy): domain Bacteria; phylum Cyanobacteriota; class Cyanobacteriia; order Cyanobacteriales; family Microcystaceae; genus JBGTGT01. The sequence goes on along the minus strand of JBFRWB010000007.1, from coordinate 14,897 downwards.
TTTTGTGAAGAAAACCTTAAATTTTTGCAAACCCCTTGACACCACCCCGTTTTACGCTACGTTACGGAGCGTTAATTATAAAAACATTCTTAAGCTTATTAAGAGGAGTGTCCATGAAAGCATCATTATTCGCTATCACCACTGCTACCCTTTCCTTTGGAGTGATGGGGATAGCACAAGCAGGAACAATTGCTGTCCCTGACTCTGTTTCAACTACCCTATCAACGAATGGTTCGAGCGGTGTAGCTCTAGACAACATTTGCTGTCCCTGACTCTGTTTCAATTACCCTATCAACGAATGGTTCGAGCGGTGTAGCTCTAGACAACATTATCGACCAATCAGGATTATCTGTAGGCTATACCGAAGGAGATAATTTTGATGCCTATTTAGCAGGGAATCCGACTCATAATGGTCAGCCATCAACAAATTTTGTAACAAGTGGTGGACAAACAATCATAGGTTCAATCACCTTTGACTTCGGGACAGCTACCACCTTGGAAAGCATCGCTATCTGGGGTGTAGCTGACGTATCTGGTGTAAGTTTGGCAAATTTCTCCTTGGAAGCCTCATCCACCTCAGATTTTAGCAGTCCGATTGCTTTAGGTTCATTTACCGCTAGTCAACCAACAGCTAACCCTACCCTTAATAATGGGGTATTTACCTTTGCTCAAACTAATGCTCAATTTTTCCGTTTGAATACGGAAACCAACTATGGTTTTAATGTATTAGGTTTTGGAGAGATCATTTTTGAAGAAGTGCCAGCTACCCAATCTACTCCTGAACCCAGTAGTTTGTTAGGATTATTCTTAATCGGTGGTGCTGGTTTCTTAGCTAAAAAAAGACAAAAATAAATTCTTTTAAAGCGTGTAGGGTGGGCAAAAAAGGATGATTAAAAGATTAATTAAGAAACCTTCATTCATTACCCACCTTGTCATCATAATAATTATTCAGTTAGGGATGGTGAGCAAGATTAATCGTTAGACAAGATTCAGATAATTGTTCTTAGCATTTGCTCACCCTACAGTTCTGATTTTATTGAAGATCACAGACATTTGTTGGGAACGGATCTACCTGATGAGAATAAGCGATCACTAATTGAGTTCTTGAAGACGCTTTAGAATATTGATTTAGTTATCTTTGACGGTAAAGGGAAAGTGGTTTCTGCTTATATAATAGATTTAATCTCAATTTTGCATACACGAATTTTCAACTATGGGTAGCACTTAAAATTATATAGCAAGTCGCCATATAGTTAACTTTGTACCGCATAATTATAGAAATTACTATAAATACTTAAACGTTGGATCTCATTTTAACCTTGTTCCTTAAAATAAGTATCCACTGCATTCCTAATTCCCTCCATAAACTTTTCACTAGAAAAAAGCTCCTTTTGTTTCTCCAAAGAAGTCCTTAACTGTTGTTGTTTTTCTGGACTGCTTAAAACAGCCACAACCCGCTTTACAGCTTCATCCATATTCTTAAAGAAAAGGTCAGTATTCTGTTGGCCAACAATTTCCACCTGTCCTCCTTCATCTCTAACAAAAGGAATTGCACCCGCACGCATCATTTCCGCAATAGAGATACCGAAAGGCTCGATTTTAAAATGCAATCCATACTTACATTTATATAAAACTTTCGAGTAATCATCATAACTTAACCCCCGACAAATCGTTACCCAATCCTTATTCTCTTTGGCAATTTTATTAAGGGTTCGCTCATACCGCCAACCATAGATTCCGCCACCGCCCCCTGTCAAATAGAGTTTAATATCAAACCCTTGCTCACGGACTTCCCTTAAAATTTGAATTACCTTATGGGGTTGTTTAGCAACAACCAAGCGACCACTACAAATAAACGCATCTTCCTTTTCTTCCCAAGGAATATCTAACGCTTTAATAACAACAGGGGGATAAATAACCGTTGTATCCAGTCCATAGCAACTTTTAACCTCCGTCGCAACCTTCTGGGAATTAGCCAAAGAAATATTCGCCTTCAGATTATCAAAAGAAAAATTAGAGACATCGTGATATTTACTATCCTTACCTTCAATCACCCTCGGCCAATGAATATACTGCATCCCAGAACGACCTAGATCCGTTGCATTATACCCTGAAAAAACGAGATCATAGTGCCCTTGCTTAGACTTAAAGAAACGAATTAAGCGATGAATCAAATATTTACGAATATCTTTATTATTAGAGATAGAAAAATCAATGGGTTTCTGTAATAACCTAGGAAAGATCACCTCAAACTTAACAGATTGGTCGGTTAAAGTTGTGCCATACATTTTATTTAACTGAGCAACCTTTACTTGAGACAAGGTAAAGACAGTTAAATCATAGCGATCTTTTAATGCTTCCAATATCCACAAACCAACCGCTTCTGCACCTCCCCCCGAAAAATAAGGGTAGTAGAGAGCAATTTTTTTACGGTTTGTTGTTAAGGAAGTTGACGGTTCAATTGTCTGCATTTTCTGTGTTTTCCTAATTCTAATCTTTAAATTGAGCCTTTCAGGTCAGTCGATGCTCGATCTTACCATAGAGTTTAAGACTTTCTTATTAATATCAATTCTCAATTAGCAGAAATTGTTGCAAATAAGCAACCCAACCTATTATGATGTGGATAACAAGACGCTCATAAATTCCCCACTATCCCATCATTATGTCTGCTTATACTGCTGCTTCTCTGAAAGCTGAACTAAATGCGAGAGGTTGGCGTTTAACCCCTCAGAGAGAGAAAATCTTGCACGTTTTTCAAAATTTACCACGAGGCAACCATCTCAGTGCAGAGGAACTCTACGAAGTACTAAAACAAAGAGATGAATCAATTAGTCTTTCAACCATCTATCGTAGTGTGAAATTAATGTCTCGTATGGGAATTTTAAGGGAATTGGAATTAGCGGAAGGGCATAAACATTATGAACTTAACCATCCCCATCCCCATCATCATCATCACATGGTTTGTGTTCAATGCAATAGAACCACGGAATTTAACAACGACTCGATTCTTAAACATAGTCTAAAACAGTGCGAAAAAGAAGGCTTGCAATTAATTGACTGTCAATTAACCGTAATGACGATTTGCCCAGAGGCCATTCGTATGGGGTGGCCTTCTGCACTCCCTAGCAGTTGGTGTTGTACCCGTGCGATTTCTGAGGAAGGTACAGATAGCAAAGATATCTCACCCGAAGAAAATGATGTAGATTAAACGTCAACACTGTCGTAACTCAAAAGGATCGCTGTGAACCTATTCCTTGTACAATGAGTGATGATAACTGGTTGGTACAAATACAGTAACTATGGTGACATCTGGTGAAACCGTCCTCAAAGACAAAACAGATCATTCTTTTGATTTGAATACCTATCTTCAACAGCAAAAGCAGAAAGTTGAAGCGGCGTTAGACGACTCTCTGGTGGTAATCAGACCAGAAAAAATCTATGAATCGATGCGCTACTCCTTATTAGCTGGAGGAAAAAGACTAAGACCCATTCTTTGCTTGGCTTCCTGCCAATTAATGGGCGGAACAGAAGAAATGGCCATGCCAACAGCTTGCGCCCTAGAAATGATTCATACCATGTCTTTGATCCATGATGACCTACCCGCCATGGATAACGATGATTATCGCCGAGGAAAGTTAACCAACCACAAAGTCTATGGGGATGATATTGCGATTTTGGCAGGAGATGGCTTACTCGCATACGCTTTTGAATTTGTCGCCACCCAAACCCAAAATGTTGAGAGCGATCGCTTAATTCAAGTTGTCGCCCGTTTAGGAAGAACCGTCGGAGCAGCCGGCCTAGTCGGAGGTCAGGTTTTAGACTTAGAATCAGAAGGGAAAACCGATATTACCGCCGAAACCCTTACCTTTATCCATACCCATAAAACAGGCGCACTCTTAGAATCTTCCGTTGTCTGTGGGGCGATCATCGCAGGGGCAAAAGACAGTGATGTTGAGCGTTTGACCAAATATGCTCAAAATATCGGTTTAGCATTCCAAATTATCGACGATATTTTAGACATTACCGCAACCCAAGAAGAATTAGGCAAAAGTATTGGCAAAGATCAGGCTGCCCAAAAAGCCACCTATCCTAGTTTGTGGGGTATTGAAGCCTCCCGTCACCAAGCACAATCCTTAATTGATGACGCAATCGAGCAACTAACGATCTATGATGGGAAAGCTGATCCCTTACGGGCGATCGCACAATTTATCGTTAGCCGTACCCACTAAAGGAAGGGGCAAAAACAGACCAATATGCAAGACTTTCGCACTGTTTTACAAAATAATGTCCTTCTCGTATCCCTATTCGCCTGTTTTGCTGCCCAAGGCGTTAAAGTATTAGTAGAACTCATTCGTCATGGCAAGGTGAGTTTGCGCTACATGGTCACAACAGGGGGAATGCCCAGCGCCCACTCAGCCTTAGTTGGGGCCTTAGCCACTGGGGTTGGGTTAACCAAAGGATGGTCATCACCAGAATTTGCGATCGCTTGTCTGTTTGCGGTTATTGTGATGTACGATGCAGCCGGAGTTAGACAAGCCGCAGGAAAACAAGCTCAAATTCTTAATCAGATGATTGATGAATTATTCCACGACGATCATCAAGTCAGCCAAGAAAAGTTAAAAGAATTATTAGGACACACACCCTTTCAAGTGTTGGTGGGGTTGTCTTTGGGGATTACTATTTCTTTGTTGATTTTTGCCGTGTCCTTACCATAATCCTATGTTCCATAGGCTGCAAGTGAGTCTAACCCAGCAATTGATAAAGCAGAAGAAAAATAGATAGCATCAAAACGGACGTATTTTGATAAGATAAAAGATTATAAACCGTCCTTGGGAAAGGCCAACTGTGAGAAGCTCAAACGTCTTTGGCCAAACACTCAATAGGCACCTCCAAAATTAAGGTATCAACCCTTGGTATATCTGGGTTTTACCCCCCACTTAGGAGATGTCTAACGACTAGGGAATTATGACTAAAGCGTTAATCGTTTGCGGAATCAGTTCCGTCTTTCCAAGTAAGACGCTTAGTCGTTCCCCTCATCGACTTCTCCACCAATTGTCAACGGTTTAGGACATCGATCTATTATCCCTCCTTAACCTCACCTCAGTAATCATCATCGATATCAAGGATTACCCAACTTATGGAATTTTCAATCGCCACACTTTTGTCCTACTTCAGCGATGATAAATTAGTTGCTGGAAAAATCCTCGAACGCAAATTAGGCTGTGAAGACAAAGAAAGCGTCGAAGCCTTACAAATTGCCCTAGACGCATTGGAACGGATCGGTCTTCTGAGTAAAGAACGGGGCAAATATCGTCGGATTAAGTCTCAGGAAATCGTAGAAGCCAAACTACGCTGTTCGAGTAAAGGTTTTTGCTTCGCCATTCAAGATATCGAAGACGCAGACGACATTTATGTTCGAGAAAGTCACCTCAGCCATGCGTGGAATGGCGATCGCGTCCTAGTAAAAGTGATTAAAGAAGGCACTCGCCGTCGTTCACCGGAAGGAGAGGTCATTGTTATCCTCGAACGGGCTAATCCTTCCCTCTTAGCCCAAGTTAAGCAAGAAAATGACAATTTTCAAGCCGTTCCCCTCGATGATCGTCTTCTCTTTGAACTGAATTTAGCAACCAATGGGGTTAATTTAGAAAAGGCGTTAGATCATTTGGTTCATGTGTCTGTCCTCCGCTATCCCATCGCCGATATCCCACCAATTGGTCAAGTTACCCGTATCTTAGGAACTGACGCAGAAGAAGCAGCCGATACAGATATTGTTAGCTGTAAACACGATCTCCCCCACGGTTTTACCGATCAAGTTGAAGCACAAGCAGGAAATTTACCCACCCAGTTTGAAAAAACTGACCTCAAAACCCGCCAAGATTTTCGTCACCTTTATACGTTTACCCTTGATGGTGAAACCGAGGGGCAGTTACCGTTTATTGAAAATGCCTTTACCCTAGAAAAGATCCCCCATTCTGATGATTGGCAAATCGGTATTCATATTGCAGATGTAGCCCATTGGGTTCAACCTCGCACGTCCCTAGATAAAATTGCTAGAAAACGGGGAACTTCGATTCAACTAGGGGATAAATTACTGCCCTTGTTTCCAGATGAGCTAATCCGTCGCTGTTCTCTGGTTGAAGAAGAAGATCGTCTCACCTTATCCATCTTTTTAACCTTAAATTCTAAGGGAGAACGCACAGAATTTTATATTTATCCCACAGTCATTCGGGTAAATCAGAGTTTAGCTTACAGTGAGGCGCAGAAACTACTGACTGAAGGCAGTAAAACCCCCTCAGAACTGCAAGAAAAGCTAAAAATGCTCCTTTTAACCCTCAGCCCCCTTATTAAAGCCCAACGACTCCAACGAGGTAGCTTTAATCTTCCGTCAGAAACCACCTTTCCTTACAAAGATGAAGGCCGCTTAGGTGTTGTCCTGACATCGGAGCAATTACCCATTTGTGCTTTGATGGCAGAAATTGGAATTTTAGCTGGAAAAGCCGTAGCCGAACATCTAAACGCTCTAGACGTACCGGGGATTTATTGCGCTCATGCTGAACCTGACTGGGAAGAATTGGAAGATTTATTGAAATTAGCTGCAAATTTGGGAGTTAATATGGAATTTGACTCAGAAGAAGAAATCCAACCCCAAGATTATGCCCGTCTTACCCAATCCTTTAAAGGCACATCCCAAGAACGTATTTTGAATTTTATGTTGCAAAATACCTTAAAAACCATTAAATATTGTAGTCATCCTGCTTTTCATTTCGGCTTGGCTTACAAAGATGCCTATTGTCACTGTATTTCCCCCGGTCAGCGTTACAGCGATTTATTTATCCAACGGGTGTTAAAGTTAGTTTTTAGTGATGGACGCGATCGCAGGACTCAAAAAACCAAGGTGGGTGTAGATTTACACAATGATAGTTGTCATGGTCAAATTAATTGGAAAGTTTTACCCCCCGCAGTACAAGATGAACTATTAGAAGATTTTGCTCTCTTAATTTCCCATCTTAATGACCGAGAAAAGGTGGCCGAAGATGCAGAAAAAGATTTAATGGGGCTTAAAAAAGCGGAAAAAATGAAGGAAAGGACGGGTAAAGTCTTCCGAGGCTTAATTACAGGGGTTCAATCCTATGGTTTCTTCGTAGAAATGGAAGATTTATTGGTAGAAGGCTTAGTTCATGTGAGTTCCCTCAAGGATGACTGGTATGAATATCGGCCCCGTCATAGCTGTTTAGTGGGACGAAAAAACCGCATTGCTTATCGTTTAGGAGATGAAGTAGATGTGGAAGTAAAAAGTGTAGATTACTATCGTCAACAGATTGATTTGGTTACTGTTGGAGGAGGAAGTATTGCTCGCAATGATGATTGGGAAGACGAGTAATACTAAACGTTATCAGTGGGCAAATTTGGTATGATGACTGTTAATTGTTCACTGATAACTGATTAAGTTAGGACTCACAGGAAAATGCAGAATGACATCCAACAAGGCTTGATTTCTCCTCAAGTATCGGCTGAAGATATTAGATCCGATCAACCTTTAAAATTAGGGGTGATGGCCTCTGGAAGTGGGAGTAACTATGAGGCGATCGCTAAAGCAATTGAGGATCACACACTCAATGCTCAAATTAATGTACTAATTTATAATAATCCCAAGGCAACGGTGAAACAACGGGCTAACAAGTGGCAAACACCGACTGTTTTACTAAATCATAGAGATTATGAAACAAGAGAGGCTTTAGATCACGATATTGTTAAAGTTTTTCGGGAACATGAGGTAGAATGGGTTATTATGGCGGGGTGGATGCGAATTATTACTGATGTGCTGTTAGATGCCTATCCTAATCGAGTTTTAAATATTCATCCTAGTTTATTACCAAGTTTTAAAGGAATTCACGCAATTGAGCAAGCGTTAGCTGCTAAGGTTAAAGTAACTGGCTGCACAGTGCATATTGCTCACTTAGATGTGGATAGTGGACCGATTGTAATGCAGGCCGCTGTTCCCATTCTCCCTGATGATACCCCAGATACACTACACGCAAGGGTTCAAATCCAAGAACACACAATTTTTCCATTAGCGATCGCTTTAGCCGCTCAATTGGCACAATCTTGATAAAAACTACAGCATTAGGTAATATTCTCTGAAATTATAACTATGGGAATGACTAAACCTCGTCCATCTTTATAAGTGGAGTTTTCACAACCCATCACACCTCCCATTCCCTATTCCCAAAAATAAAGGAACAGTTTTTCTAGCATTTTGTTCTTTAATAGAAGATAAAGATGTCTAATTCATTTATCCCTGTTCTTTCTTAACCGAAGTTCTGCTTTCCCCCTTGAATGCTACTGAAACCACCTAACCTCAGAAATAAGTCTAAATCTCGATTACTCTCCAAAAGAGTCTGGTTTTTCCTTTGTTTTTGCAGTCTGAGTTTTTTTATTGGCTACAAGTCTCTGCAAAGTTGGTGGGTAAAACCAGAAGCGATTTTCGTTTTAGGCGGCCATGAAGATAGGGAACGTTTAGCGGCTAAATTAGCACATAATCATCCTAATTTACCGATTTGGGTATCTTCAGGCAGTCCAGAATCCTATGTTTCCCGCATTTTTAAACAAGAGGGTATCGATCCCCAACGCTTACACCTTAACTATCAAGCAAAAGATACGGTCACTAACTTTACCACCCTAGCCGATGAACTGAAAAAGCAGGGAATTGATAGTGTTTATTTAATTACTTCTGATAACCACATGAAACGGGCTAGACTGGTGGGAGAGATTGTTTTTGGGAGTCGGGGAATTGTAATTAAACCTATTGCTGTCCCTTCCACTTACCCTGATGAACCAGTAGAAAAACTATTTCGAGATGGTGCAAGAGCGATTTTATGGATTTTAACGGGTGAAAGTGGTGAAAACCTGCTGGATAATCTAAAATCTATGAATTATAAGTTATAAATTTTGAGTAACTTGTCACTATTAACTATTTACTGCTAACATCTAATACCTCATAATAATGGATTGGTTGACGACTCTACAAGAAGAATTAAACTATCAACAGGCGCAACATTCCTTGCGGAGTTTAATAGATCATATCGATTTACAAGAGGAAGAAAAAACAGGCTTAGAAACAGAAATTGATCATTTAAGCGAAATGTTAGAGCGATTGGATGATTATATTGTCCAAATTGCTGCATTTGGCTTAGTGGGACGGGGTAAGTCATCCGTTCTTAATGCTTTAATGGGACAATCTTTATTTCAAACTGGCCCCCTACATGGGGTAACCAAAGAAATAGATAGGGCTAATTGGGAAGTAGTTGAACAAGAAAATGAGGAAAATATTCACCATTTAGCCTTAAATGGTCTAGGAAATAGCCAAATTCATTTGATAGATACCCCCGGTATCGATGAAGTTGACGGAGAAACCAGAGACGCATTAGCCCGTCGAATTGCCAAGCAAGTTGATTTAATTCTCTTTGTTATTGCAGGAGATATTACCAACGTTGAATATCAAGCTTTATCAACCTTAAGAGAAGCAGGGAAGCCGATTATTCTAGTATTTAATAAAATTGATCAATATCCTGCAACGGATCGCATGGTCATTTATGAGACAATACGAGATGTTAGAGTCAAACAACTCCTCTCTCCTGATGAAATTGTTATGGTTGCAGCTTCTCCACTGATAGTAGAAGCAGTTAAAAGTGCTACAGGAGGGGTTAAAATTGAGCGCAAAAGAGGTAAACCACAGATTGATGACTTAAAACTCAAAATCCTTGAAATATTGCAGTGTGAGGGCAAATCTTTGGTGGCGTTAAATACTCTTTTAGTTGCAGACGATGTGAATGAGCAAATTGTACAGCGCAAGATGGAAATACGCGAAGAACGGGCCAATCAACTGATTCAACGGGGTATGATGATTAAAGCAGGTGCGATCGCTCTTAACCCTGTTACGGTGTTGGATCTCTTTTCTGGGGCGATTATTGACGTTGCACTTATTCTATCACTGGCTCGCTTGTATAATCTACCGATGACACAACGGGCGGCTATTTCACTATTGCAGAAAATTGGGTTTAGCATGGGGGGGATTAGTGCTAGTGAATTTTTAGCTTCTTTAGGCTTAAGCTCTCTTAAAGGGTTATTAGGCATTACTGTTCCCCTTACAGGGGGATTATCCCTTGCGCCCTATCTCTCAGTCGCTATTACTCAGGCAAGTGTCGCAGGTGTGACCTCTTATGCGATCGGACAAATTACGAAGACTTATTTAGCAAATGGTGCATCATGGGGAGAAGATGGCACAAAAGCAGTAGTTAAGCGTATTTTAATATCTTTGGATGAAACGTCAATATTAAACCGTATTAAGTGGGAATTAGGCGAAAAGTTAAAATATAAGCTTTGATTATAATTATTAAGATTTAGATAAGCTTAATCGTCTTGCAAGGTATCCCTTAACCTGTTTATAATAAAGACTTGTGAATCTTCGGGGCGTAGCGCAGCTTGGTAGCGCACTACTTTGGGGTAGTAGGGGTCGTGGGTTCAAATCCCGCCGCTCCGATTCATTAATTGTTTTTTTATATTACTGGGAACGTCTGAATCCTTGATAGGATAGCCATGAAAGGTTGGCTATCTTTAGTCATATCGTCCATAAGAGTATTTGCAGGAAAAATGCTGTCCGCTTGGCCGATAAAAGCTTACCAATGATAAGTATTAAGTAATAACTAATCTAGCCGTTTCAAATAAGTTTGAGACATAGGAGTGCGTTGCAAAGCACAGGCGAAGCCTAACCATCTTGCTTGCTATACTAAAGATAAGAAGCTGTGAAGTGTCTTATTCTTATTTGAATTCACTATAAATGCTATTATTAATTAAACTGGTTATCAAACAAATTAAATGAGTAGAGAACAGTTAACAAATGACATTTGGCGAGCTTGCGATATTCTGCGTCGTGATAATAATTGTGGTGGCATCATGGAATATATTGAACATTTAGCATGGTTATTATTTCTTAAGTTTTTAGATGAACAAGAGGAAACATTTGCTTTAGAAGCTGAGTTGAGAAATGAAACCTATTTATATATTATAGAAGGAGAATATCGTTGGTCAAATTGGGTAAATAAAGGGTTAGGAAAAAAGAAAAAGAATAGCAATAAACGGGACACCCCTGAATGGGATGGAGAGACTTTTATGAAATTTGTCAAGGAGGAATTAATTCCTTATTTAGCGTCGTTATCAGGTTCACCAGAGAGGGAAGTGATTGCGGGAATTTTTGGTGTAAGAACAGTTATTTTATGCGACTCGGTTTATAATCTTAAGGATGTTTTGGAGATTGTTGATCAAATTGACTTTTCGAGTTCAGATGATATTTATACTGTTTCTCATACCTATGAAAATTTGTTGCAACGGTTAGGAAGTGAGAATAAAATGGCGGGAGAATTTTATACGCCTCGGCCTGTGATTCGCTTTATGGTGGAAGTAATTGATCCCAAAATTGGGGAAACAGTGTATGATCCTGCTTGTGGGACTTGTGGCTTTTTAGTTGCTGCTTATGAGTATTTGAAGCAACAGGAACAAACGACAAAAGATAGGGATATTTTACAGCGTTATACCTTTTTTGGACAGGAGAAAAAACCCCTTCCTGCGTTATTGGGAACGATGAATATGGTATTGCATGGGGTTTTAGTCCCAGATATTCAACGGAAGAATACGTTAGAGGAAAATATTAGGGAAGTAACCAAAAAATATGATATTATCTTGACAAATCCTCCGTTTGGTGGTAAGGAGAATAAACAGATTCAAAAGAATTTTCCTGTGTCAGCGAATGCAACGGAGTTATTATTTTTATAGCATATTATTAAGAAGTTAAAGGGGACTGACACTGCGAGATGTGGAATAGTCGTACCAGAGGGGACTTTGTTTAGAAGTGGTGCTTTTGGGACGGTAAAAGTTATTAACTGATTTTAATTTGGTGATGGTGGTTAGTCTTCCTCCGGGGACTTTTGCACCTTATTCGGATGTGAAAGCAGCGTTGTTATTTTTTGAGAGAGGGAAACAACAGGATGAGGTTTTATATCAAGAGGTTGTCTTACCAGAGGGGTTGAAAAAGTTTAGTAAGGGGAATCCGATTGATGACGTTTATTTTAAGGAAGTTCGGGGGATTTGGCAACAGATGAAGGCTTATTTAGAAGGGAAGGGAAAGCAACCAGAGGTAACGGAGTTTAGTTGGTTTGAGAAGAGAGAAGATTTGGTTAAACGGGGGTTTGATTTATCGGCAAAAAATCCTATTATTGCAGAAAGGGAAAAGTTACCTGAACCTTCTGTATTATTGGATAGGATTATTAAAAATAATGAAATCTTACACAAAAATTTATTATCTTTAAAGCATAAACTTGATGAGGGGGTGAAGTGGGATGATTAATCAAATTAAAAACGTTACTGAAAATTGGCAAGAAATTAAAATAGGTAATCTTTGTAAGCTTATTAATGGTCGTGCGTTTAAACCGACAGAGTGGACAGAAACGGGATTTCCAATTATTCGGATTCAAAATCTTAATGATGTAACTAAACCCTTTAACTATTTTAATGGTTCTGTGGATGAAAAACATAAAATTACTAATGGAGATGTTTTAATTTCTTGGTCAGGAACTCCCGGAACTTCGTTTGGCGCACATTTTTGGAATCGAGGAGATGCTGTTTTAAATCAACATATTTTTAAGGTAGATGTTAATTCAATTAAATGTCTTAAACAATTCTTCGTGTATGCTATCAATTGGCGTTTAGATGAATTAATCCGTAAATCACAAGGAGGTGTAGGTCTTCGTCATATTACTAAAGGAAATTTAGAAAATACTACTATTCCTATTCCCTATCCCAATAATCCTAAACTCTCCTTAGATATACAACAGCGAATTGTAGCGAGAATTGAATCTTTATTCGGGGAGATTAAACAGAATCGTTTATTACTTGAACAAATGCGTTTAGATACTGATTTATTATTACCGAATGCTTTAGATGAAGTCGTTGACAGATTAGATTCCAAAAGACAAACATTGCTTGATGTTATTCAAGAAAAACCAAGAAATGGATGGTCGCCAAAATGCGATAATGATCCTAATGGTGTTCCTGTATTAAAATTGGGTGCAGTCTTGAGATTTCAGTATAACCCAGATGAGATAAAACGAACTAGCTTATCGACTGATGAAAATGCACATTACTGGTTAGAAGCAGGAGATATTCTAATCTCTAGAAGCAATACTCTTGAGTTAGTTGGTCATGCTTCAATTTATTCTGGTATTCCTTATCCTTGTATTTATCCAGATTTAATGATGCGTTTTAGAGTTAATCCAAACAAAGCAGATAGTAAATTCCTAATTTATTGGTTACAATCAAAAGAAGTTCGTCGTTATGTACAAACGAATGCTTCAGGTGCAAGTCCAACAATGAAAAAAATTAAACAAGAGACTGTCTGTAATATTCCTTTTCCCATCATTTCTGTAGAAGAACAAAGTTATTTTGCTTATCACCTAGACGCTATTCAACAAGAAGTTAATAAAATTAACAGAATTATTAAAGAAGATGAACAAAACTTAAAGTATTTAGAACAAGCAATTTTAGAAAAAGCATTTAGGGGGGAATTGTAAAAATGACTATCTCAGAAAACCTTAACAAAATTTGGTCAGAATTTCGCAAAGTCGGAATTACCGATGATTTAGTGGTGATTGAATATTTAGCAAGATTGTTGTTAGAGGAAAGTGGGTTACAGTTACAACCTCCTGAAAAAATCGCACCTCTTAGAAAAGATCATTATATAGTTAAAGGTTTTATCAATAAAAATCTGGATCATCATGGATTAACTCAGGACAATTTAGCACACATAAATCTCATTCCTAGATTACCAACAATTAAAAAGACGTATTGGGAAAATATCAAAAATTATTTGACTCAAGCGATTCAAGAAGCTACAAAACAAGAACCAGATAAAAATCAAAATAGTGCAATTTTTATTCTATTCAATCATCATATCCTCTTTCGTTTATCCACACGACAATCAGGAGGACGTTACCCCACTCCCAGACATATTACTAAATTTATCTATAATCTCGCACAAATTGAAACCCATCATAGTCTAGCTGACTTTGCTTGTGGAAGTGGAGGCTTTTTAGTCGAAAGAGAATTAACCATTGATAACTTTGCTAAAACATGGGGAATTGATATTTCACCTGAATGGATACGACTTGCTTATACCAACATCGCATTAAGAAAACTACCTCCTTTATTACGAAGCGGAAATGCTTTAGAAGTTGCGACATCTGATTCACTTACTTTTAAACAAGCTAAGTATAAAACTTTTGATAGAATTTTAATAGCACCCTCTTTTGGTGAAAAAATAGATAGTAAACTCGCTTCAGCAATACTCGGTAAAAGCGTTGGAAGTCGTAGCGAAACCGCATTAACCACCCTTGCAATTCAAAAACTATCTGATGATGGAATTGCTGGAATCCTTGTTCCCTCTGGATTACTTTTCAGTAACAGTAAAGCAGAAAGAGAATTAAGACAAACCTTAATCGATGACTATCACCTAAAAGCAGTTATTACCCTTCCTAAAGACGCATTACAACCCTATAGTTCTTTACAGAGTCATTTATTATTGATTCATAAACTACCCCAAGCTAATAATACCTCCCAACTTCCCATAGAGGGTGAGAATGATACCCCCCAACCCCTCATAAAAAGAGAGGAGAATTACCCTCAATTTCCAGTAAAAAGGGATGAGAAATTGACATGGTTTTTCCAATTAGAGGAAGATGGATATTCATCAGGGAGAAGTCGAGACTTAACCCAGAAACCTGATTTATTGAAAAGTGATTTTCCCTTCGTTGAAAAGGTATTCGAGAGACAAGGAGATGAGTTTGATT
>JBFRWB010000006.1:0-4907 GCA_051439375.1 Microcystaceae cyanobacterium | reverse complement strand
TAACTGATCAAAACTAAGGAGAAATAATGTTTCAAAGTCAAGACGCTATAGACCTTAGCCAAAGATATGAAGAGGGTCAAAGAAATTTTCAAGAGTTCCAATTGCGCCGCGCAGATTTAAGAGGACTCAATCTTAGTCATACTGATTTTCGAGGGGTTGATCTCAGTTATGCGAATTTAAGAGATGTTGATTTTACCGGGGCTGATCTGCGATCAGCTTATCTTAATGAAGCGGATTTAACGGGGGTGAATTTCACAGGAGCTAATTTATCAGGGGCTTCTTTAATTAAAATTTATTTAATCAAAGCAAATTGCTATCAAACTGATTTTACTGGTGCTTATTTAACGGGAGCTTATTTAACTAAAACTAACTTTAAAGAAGCCAAATTTAATGGAGCTTACTTAAATGGGGCAAAGTTAAGTGGAGCAGAATTAGGAAATGCTTGTTATGATCCCGACACTAGATTTGATAGTTCATTTAACCCAAAAACTGTCTTAATGAAGATCAAAGAGGGTAAAAAAAAGACTTTTGAACAGTCTCAAAAATCATTAACACTTAAAACCAAAAAACAAACCAAGACTCCCACCATTACCCTTGAACAATTGCTAGAAATTTTTAACCATCTTACAGCTGTTAGTCGACGTTATTTAGGCAAAACCATGACTCAAAAATATTGGCAGTCTTCTCGGCCTGTATTTAGATGGTTGGATAATTTTGAAATGACTCAATCCACAGAAATCATTTTTAAGGGTGAATTAGATACTGTTTTAAGTCCAACCAAAATACAATGGTTACAAGCTTGGGTGAAAACTTTTATAGAAAACTGTTCTCAAATTGTCCAAAATTATCCAAAAATGCTGGACTATCAGCTAGTTACCCTCTTAATTTCCAGTGATTTCACTCAAACAAAGCAGATAAATTCATCCCATAACTCAAAGGATTTATCATTACAAAAGATTAATTCTCTTGAATTGCTTTCTGTGTGAACTACCCCAACCACCTAACATATCAGTATTCCTTTTAGAATTTATAGGTGGCAACTTCTGCCAATAATTTTGTTAAGGTTGTTGCGGTAACTTTTTATTGTTTTGATGCTTGACAATTTTCGAGTGTTTCCCCTTGATAGGTTTGATAAACAGAAGGTTCTAAATTGGTAGTTGGTATCCAGGCTTCTTTGTCTTCTAATTCCTGTAAAGAAGGTTCTTCAGAGGATTGATCAGGAGCTATTTGACAAATTTTAACCTTAACTGTTTTTTCGGGGTCTTCTTGGGGCAAAATCTGCAAAATACTTTCAGCAGGAACCTCCTGCTCAAATTCTTTCCCGTCGGGGGTTTCCCATAGAGAAAGGGTTACTCTCAGTTGAATGATTGTCCCGGAATCAGGTAAAGAAGATTCAGGAGAAGGGGATGGTGGGGTAATGGGAGGAGAAGGATCTGATTGAGGAGGGGAAGAGGGTTGTAGCAGTAGCCACGTACCATAAACGCCGGTACCAAGAATCAGAACGATAATTCCTAAAATACTCAAGATAAAAGGGAATTTCTTTTTTTTAACCGATATTTCATCGGTTGAGGGAAGAGGTTCCGTTGGTTGTAAATCTGAGGGTAGTTCATCAGACGTGTCGATGGTGGGGTTAATTTCTTCTTTGGCACTTTCAAAGGATGATGCAATGGACTCAATGGATAAGGGAGTGGGGTCGCTAGAAGATAAAGTAATTTGGCAGTAAAGCAGAGAAATCGTGACATTATCGTGGCCATTCTGGGTATTAGCGATATTAATGAGTTCTTTCCCCGCAGTGGACAACTCTTTTTCCTGAGCTAAAATGGGGGCAATATTCAGATTCCAATATTGATCAACCCGATCATAATCACTTAACCCATCGGAACATAACAAGAGAATACAATCATCATCGAGGAGCAAACGGCTAACAGTCGGATGGAGAGAATTAGCGTTACTCATGCCTAATGCTTGCACTAAAGCACCAGAATTGGGATATTTAATGGCATCCCGATAGAATAAATACCCTAAACGGACTTCCCTAGAGGCTAAATCATCATCTGTGGTGACTTGATGACAACTATCAGGGGTAATACGGTAGATACGAGAATCTCCTACATTAGCTAAATAAACCTCATGATCGTGAATCAAACTCAGAACCAAAGTGGTTCCCATGCGTTGTCTTTCGTGACGATTTTCAGCGTCGTTTCGTTCACTAATACGATTATTGGTCAGATTAATGACTTCTGCCAAGTCTTCTAATCCTTGTTGACTATCACGAGTTTCCCTAAACATTGGCAGTTTAGGAATTTCTTCTGCGAGAGTATCAATAGCTAACTGGGAGGCAATTTCTCCTCCATCTTGTCCACCAACCCCATCACAGACAATGGTGAAACTTGGCTGCTCATCAGACTGTTCTATGAGTTCTCCAGGGTAAGGATAACAAGAATCCTCGTTATGATCGCGGGTGGGTCCGGCATCGGTTAAGGTAAAAACTTGATATTTTCTCTCATACCATTTTCCACACTCAGTTAAAGCAGGTTCAAAATAGGTTATAAGATATTCAGGATGGGGAATTTTGTCTCGTTGTAAATAATCACATAAGGACCGAAGATAATCGACAATGAGAGGGGAAGTGTCTTCTAGTAGAGATGACCAGAATTGTGCTAACTCTTTGACACGGTGGAAATTATGTTCGTCCTGATCAAAGTCTAATAATTGAATCATCCCTGCATTGACTCGGACTAAGGAGGGATCGAGTAAACTGGATACCATCTGCTGCCCTTCGAGAGGTTGCCACAGTTTCGCCATTTGCCATAACCAGTTTAACTGTTTTAAAGGATTTTCCTTTGCCTGAGGCCACATTTCCGTTAATTTAGGCAACAATTCAGGATAACGAGGTTTTCCTGAAGAGTCCAGGGCAATGGTTCCATATTCCAGTAAGCCAATTTCCAGGACTTGGTTTGGTTCTGGTTGTTCTTTTTGTTTTGCCTGAGAAGGAACGTAATAAGTATAGATTTGGGGTAAATGAAGACGATAAGGAAATAATCTTAAATATTTTCTAATTTTTTCGGGTATATCTTCGCTAAACTCAGGGGGGGTTCCTGGTTGGGTATCTAAGACAATCTCATGGCTAATCAGCAAATACCTCTCATCCACTAACTGTCCCACCTCCCATGATTTGAGCGAGTCCCCTAAAGGTCGTAAATACCGCTTGAGTAAAGGGGTTTCACATTTGTCGCAGACTCTGTTTTCTAGGAGATTAATGGTTTGGCATTCAGGGTTAGAACATTGAATAGTTGCCATAGGTTCTGTCATGACAGCGATGGTGGGGACAGTTAAAAATAAATAAGCCCGATAACATAAGCTATTATAGCGTTTCTCATCTAAGGCCAGAAACACAAAGTTATCCTATTATTAATGGTGTTAAGCCTAAACTTTAATAGAACTGGGTTGATCCACGGCAGCAATAATACGATGACAACCAGAGTCAGGTTTGGCCCATTGATATTGATAGTCTTGAGGATTTCCCCAACATAATCCTAAGTATAATTCGGTTCTCGCTGCATCAATTTCGGCCCATTCCACTTCATTAATAAACTCTTCAATGGAATCACAAGAAATGGGACGACGACGATGGGCCGATAACCAAAACTTCATGCCTTGAGTCATTTTCCACCAAAAATTTAGCACCGATTCTTTATATTTGATTAATTTTTCTTTGTCCCCGGGTACAGCAATGAGTTGATTATGTAATTCTGGATACTTAATCGATTGACCCTGATAAGTACAAGTACGCCAAATCAGTCCAGAAACCCGATGTTGGATCTGATATTTATGAATTTGACGACGAAAATCTTGATAAGCAAACACCTGGTTCATTTTATCAGTATTTAAGGCTTTGGCAATTACGGGATTATTAATGCGATCGTGAGAAGATAAAATAACCCTTTCTCCTCTCCAGGTAGCTTTCAATTCTTGATCTAGAATACGAATAAGTTGTTGTGTTGTATAGGTCATGGCCAAATCAGCAATATGGTTTTAACTGCTTGTTTATTTATTCTGCCCCTAGTGTATATAGAATTTTAAAAATTGTTCATATTTTTAACAAATGAATCATAACTAACATTCTCCTTGCCAATCATCCCCTATGATGGTGTAAATAGCTACAAATTATTAGTCTTATTTTAATGCTCTATGGAAAACGGACAAATTCGCCTTAACAAGGCTACAGG
Organism: Microcystaceae cyanobacterium; assembly: GCA_051439375.1. Taxonomy (GTDB): domain Bacteria; phylum Cyanobacteriota; class Cyanobacteriia; order Cyanobacteriales; family Microcystaceae; genus JBGTGT01. The sequence goes on along the minus strand of JBFRWB010000006.1, from coordinate 678 downwards.
AGAATGGGTAATTTATGCCCCTAGTCGTCGCAAAAGACCTCAAGATTTTCAACAAGCAGGTCAAGAATCTTCTTTAACAGATCGTTCTCAAGAAAACTGTCCTTTCTGTCCATCTAATCATCAAGAAACAGAAACAATCTTACTAGAGATTCAAAATCATCAACAAACATCTTGGCAAACTAGAGTGGTTCAAAATAAGTTTCCTGCTTTGAATTTTTATGAAAATCCTCGACGTAATCGTGAAGGTATTTATATGACGATGCCGGGTTATGGTCATCACGAAGTTGTCATCGAAAGTCCTGAGCATCAACAGACTATTGCTACCCTCTCTATTCCCGAAATTGAAGTCATTATTGAAACTTATCATCAACGATATTTAAAATTGATGGAAGATAAGGAAATAATGATGGTAATTATCTTTCGTAATCACGGTAAAGCCGCCGGAGCATCTTTACGTCATCCTCACTCCCAAATTATTGCTACAAGCATTGTTCCTAGTCATCGCCGTATTCAAGAAGCTGAAGCACAACGCTATTTTGATCATTGGGCTAGATGTGTTTATTGTGATATTTTAGAATTTGAAATTCAAGAACAAAAAAGAGTAATTATTGAAAATAATTTGTTTGTTGCTTTTGTTCCTTTTGCTGCTGAATTTCCCTGTGAAATTTGGATTATGCC
>JBFRWB010000005.1:0-3091 GCA_051439375.1 Microcystaceae cyanobacterium | reverse complement strand
TCGTAAAGAATGAAATTGAATCTGTCCGAGTAGCTGAGGAAATTTTCCTAAGACACAAAATACAGCATATTTGAAAGCGGATTGAGTATCATCGGTTTGGGAAACTTGATAACCATAGATACGATACGTCAGCAGAGGATAAAGTGCGAATAAAGCAAGACTGAATCCCTTGGTCAACCAAATTAGGCTAAGACTCATTAAAGGTATTCCTAACCCCCATAACCAAATACTGCGACTTTCTTTAACCCAATGTTTTTCTGGGGGTTTTCCGTGTAACCACGCACCTTCAGCATACGCATATCCTGCTCGTTGATTTCGTCGCCACCATTGACTAAATCTAGTCATATTAGCGTCATGTAGGGTCATTTCTGCATCTAATCGCCAGATTTTCCAGTCTTTTTCCCGTAAACGAATACAAAGTTCTGGTTCTTCCCCTGCAATTAATAAAGGATTAAATCCTTCTACACTTTGTAGCGCATCAACTCGCATCATCGCATCCCCTCCGCAAGCTTTTGTTTCTCCAATCGGGGTATTCCATTCCATATCGCACAATAAATTGTAAATAGACTGGTTAGGGAAACGTTCACGACGACGACCACAAACTACCCCTACTTCAGGCTGTTTTTCTAAGGTTTTCTTTGCTATATTTAACCATCCTGAAACAACTTCACAATCTCCATCAACAAATTGGATATATTTTAAATCAGGATAAAGTTGGATTAATCGCTCATATCCCGTATTTCTCGCTTTTGCTGCGGTAAATGGTTGAGACAAATCTAAATTTATCACCTCAACCCCTAATTTAGTCGCAAATTCTACACTTCCATCCGTTGATCCTGAATCAACATAGACAATTTTTCCCTGTCCGATGAGGGAATTCAAACAGGTTTTGAGGCGATCGCCTTCATTTCTACCGATAACAACAATCCCTAAATCCAGCATTTTCTAACTCCTTATATCAACAAAGTTTTCAGGTTTAATTAATCACCCAGTAACCATTCCTACGCCAGTACTGTTCCTTTAATAAGTCATCTAATTCTTGTCGGGTAAGCATTTGAGAATTAACTAAGATTTCTCCTAATCGTTGACACTGAGTTTGTTGTAGTTTGAGCATCAAGTCAAGCTGATGAGAGTTGATCCGTTTCTTGCGGATTAGAATTTTGCCTAGTCTCATAAGTCTATTTAAACCTCTAGTTAAAGTATGATGCTTTTATGATCCATCATTGATGTATATGATTAAGTCCAAATTATGTATAACCTTATAAAAAATCAATTTATACTGCTATCATCTCTGGCGGTTTTAACCCATTTCGTTTCTGGTTTTACTAAGAAAATGAGATAAAGAGGAAGTTTCCAGAGGATATAAAAAGGTGTAGTGAATAAAGTCCAGAAAGGCAAAAAAGAACGGGCAAAAAATCCCCATGCAATCAAAATCCCCGTCATTAAAGCGAATCCAGCCATTAATCCCATTAATAAAGGATAGAGACTTATAAAACGAGCGATGAAAGCGATTAGAATCACGAAAATACATCCTAAGCACCCTAAAACCAATAAAGATAAGGGAGGAATGCTGATATCTAAAGCTAACATCAATAAATCAAACCGTTTTTGTTGCCAAGCAGCTTGCAATAATCTGGGGGTTTGGGTAAAAATCGTCTTTAAATGCCCATGCTCCCAACGAGTTCGCTGTTTCTTGGCATTATCGGTGGCTTGTGGCAGTTGACCGATGACTTCAGCCTCTGGACAAAATTGAGGAGCATAACCTGCGATCGCTAAATCAACCCCTAACTGCATATCCTCTACCAGATTATCATTGGCTAAAGGCGCATTCTTGAGTATATTCCAAGGAAATGCCATTCCTGTCCCCATTAATAGGCAAGATAAGCCTAATTCTCTTAATCCCAGAGGTCGAACCCAATTTTTCACTAAAAAAGCAAATCTTGAAATTAAATCCTTAATACTAGGATTGGGGGGAGATTCCATCAAATATTTAGCTTGTATGGGTTTATTGAGCGTTATTGCTTGTTTGGCTAACATTTCAAGTGCATTTTCTTGTAAGATGCAATCAGCATCAATAATGATCACTACATCAGGAATAGGGTTAAGCTTTGAAAGCGATCGCACTCCTTCTGCTAAGGCATACCCTTTCCCCTTTTGTTGAAGATTAGATCGTTGGATGACAGTTGCCCCTAAATGATTGGCAATTTGTGCTGTATCATCAGTACAATTATCAGCGACAACTAAAAGGGTATCAGTGGGCTGTAATTGAGGTAAAATTGACAATAAGGTTGACTGAATAACTGCCTCTTCATTATGAGCAGGAATTAACACAGCAACTTTGGCAGTTCGTTCTTGGTCATTAATTAAAGTTAACCTGTTTTTACCAAAAGCAGCCATTAAACATTCTAAAAAAATTAGACAGCAAGGAACAGTAATAACTAAGGCTAAAATGTAACAACTAAGGGTAATAAACATCTCGGTGGTAGGGGATTTACTAAGTTAAGTGAAATAATTATGATAATATGTAGCTTCAAACAATCTTATTTTTTAAATAGGTTAAGAAAATAATGAACAATCTTCGTATCTTGCTTATTATAGAACAGTGTAACCCTGATTGGGCATCTGTTCCCTTAGTGGGCTATCATTTTTACCAAGAAATTAGCCAGCTAACTCGTACCACTTTAGTTACTCATCAACGTAATCAACCTGCTTTACAAGCAAAACATCCTGATAGAGATATTATTTACATCTCAGAAAGTGGATGGATTCCTCCTTATTATCAGTTGATTGATCGGCTTACTTCAATTGGACGAAAAAATTGGCCGTTACACCACACTCTATCCTATCCTATTTACCAAGATTTTAACCAAAAAGTTTATCAAAAATTTAAGAATTCAGTGATGTCACAAAGTTATGATATCGTTCATGTTATTACTCCAATGATGCCTAGATATCCTGTTAAATTGATTAAAGCTTGTCACAATACTCCTTTTATTATGGGGCCTGTTAATGGGGGTGTTCCCTTTCCTTCTGGTTTTCAAGAAATTGCTAATCAAGAATTTGCTTTTTTAAACTTTTTAAGAAAAATTGG
>JBFRWB010000004.1:0-2612 GCA_051439375.1 Microcystaceae cyanobacterium | reverse complement strand
TAGTAATCCATGTCAGTCGTTTATAAAGGGATGCTAGAACATCTCGACTCATCACCGTTTTCTCCGCCATTGTGGGTAACACTCCCAAAATTTGCAGATTAGGATTGAGCCGTTTTTGTATACTTTGGATATTTTCGAGTAAGGCCGCTAAACCCTTAAGAGCAAAAAACTGACATTGAACGGGAATTAAAACAGCATCAGCCGCACATAAAGCATTGACAGTCAGCAATCCCAAACTAGGGGGACAATCAATGAGAATATGGTCATATTCATGGCTCACCATTTCCAGGCGTTCTTTAAGAATCAGAAAGTTTCCCACTTTGGTGAGTATTTCGGTTTCTCCTTTAGCTAACGAGATATCAGAAGGCAGCAAATGTAAACCAGACTTGGTTTTTATCACCACTTTTGTCACCTCTGCTTGTTCTGTGATCACCTCATAAACGTTTAACTGTTCATCAGCAATGTTTACCCCTAATCCCACCGTTAGGTTTCCTTGGGGATCTAAATCAACGACAAGGCATGAATTCGTTTGTGCTAACAGTCCCCCCAAACAGATAGTCGAGGTGGTTTTGGCCACCCCACCTTTTTGATTAGCGATCGCAATAATCATACTTGACAAGTTAACTGGTTGACTTGTTTACTGTATAACTTGTTGACGGGTTAAATGGTCAACCAGCTATACAGCCCATCATACTCTATTAATGGTCGTATCTCATTGCTATCTCTCAAAAATTTGAAAGGCTTTTTACAAAAAATCAACGGGGCTAATTTTTGTCTTTTTAACATGAATCCTAAATTTTAAGTTAATAATTATTAAGTTTCTCCTTGATTTACACGGGTATTTTTCTATACTATCCGTATAAATACTGAGATAAAATAAGCTAAATTCAGAGTAAAAAATGAACTATCTGATTAAGATTAATCTAAATTATTACTGATAATTTGATTGATTTTTTTAAAAATATGTTACTCAGATCTTGCTCACTCAATTGACCTAAACTTCAGTCTAGAAGTAATATTTTAAGTATTTTGCCTTACTATGAAATGGATTGATTGAGTAAAACTAGAGACAAGAATCCCTCAATAAAGGTAATAGCTTAATTTTTAAAAGATCCAACTTAAAAAGATTTTATAGCTTTCGGGTCAGTTTCTGGGTTCTGGTAGAATCCCCTGATGAAGTTTTTTCCCTTATTTCTCATTATATAGAGTAGTGTAAAAAAATTTATTTATCATGAGCAACGCAAATTCTGACCGAAACAACCAGACTAGACCCGATGAGTTGATGTCCAAATATAATATTAAAAAGGATGCTTATTACAGTCGTATAAAGTTCTTGGGGATTCAAGTAAAGAAGGATTCTAGTCGTAAGGTTTACTTAACAGATGAGCAAGTATAATTGATGGATGCACTGCATTCTCATATCGAAGAGACGGGGAAAATGGAAGGGTTTGTTAGTGGGAATAATGGAAGTCTTGCTGTTAGAGAAAGTGGAGAGATTGACCAAGCTGCTGAATCAATTGAATTGGAAAATAAGGAGGGGAAATCGGAAGAACCGAACCAAGAACAATTTGCTGCACTTGTGCGTAGTAGTGCGGAATTTGCAGCAGGAATGGAAATTGCTAAATTTACAATCGCCAAGCAAATGCAGGATAATCCTGATTTACTACCTGATGATCTCAAAGAACAAGTGGAAGCTGCTAAGGCCAGTTGCTCCCCAAAATCCCAAAGCCCAACTGCGATCGCAAATCAGTTTCTGAAACAGTACAACATAGCTTAGTTGGGCGAATAATTTCAGGGAGCATACATAGTTTATTGGGTCATAATGACCAATCATCACTGACAGAGGAATCGTCTGTTGAGACGTATGGTATAGTTGGGCAGTCATCTCAGACAGTACATAAAAACTATAAGACAGGAGTGACTTCTGAAACAGTAGATAATCTGTTGGGACAACCTGAGTTTGAAAAGGTGTGTCATGCTGTTAGAAATGGTCATTCTGTCTTGGTTTTGGGGGAATATGGCTCAGGGATTATTGGTTTTGCTGTCGCTTTATTAGGTGAAATGGCAGAGGATTTTAATTGTGCCATCGCTTCTTATAAGGGTTCTCTTAAAAAGTTCCTTGTTGAAATGGCTGAAGCTTTGGATATTCCTACTTCTGAACCTAAATATAATAATGATGGGGATGAAGTGGGAGAAAAGGCGTTAACGGCTGATGGTTTAAAGGAGGAAATTGCTTGTAATGTAGGGGATGAAACGTTATTAATTATTCCTGATTCTCAACGTCTTCCTGCTAGTTTACGATACTGGTTGGAGGGGTTATTGGATAATGGGATAAATTTGGTTATGTTTGCTGTTGCTAATCCGAGGCGTGATGTTTTTTTACGGTTATTAGAAGTTGAGTTAAGTTTACCATCAGATTTAGAAATTAGGGAGGTAATGAGGAAGGAGGCGAGACGATTGGGATTAAGTTTATCTCGTTCTGAATTGGCTAATCTTCAATCACAAGCTGGTAGAAATCAGATGTTGGCTCGTAAGGTTATTAGAGCAACGGCATTAGGTATCAATAATAAAAAACCTGAACATAGTCAGTATCTTGATATTAGTCCTATAAT
>JBFRWB010000003.1:0-9373 GCA_051439375.1 Microcystaceae cyanobacterium | reverse complement strand
GTTACAAGAAAGATTAAGCAGTTGCAGAAGCAGCAACTTTTGCTTCCTTAGCTGTTAATTTCTCATACATTTCCCGCATTTTAAGACCTACGAGAACTTGGAATAATCCCGTACCATTAATGGTTCCGGGGTAGTCTTTATGCTTGAGAAGTAATTCAGTCATTTCACCATAATACTTAGTCCCTGTTTTGCTGAGGTGACTTTCGATGTAGATCATTTCTTCTAGGTTATCGAATTGACCATCCACTTCCAACATGGATACTTCATTCCCCATAAAGTTATCGGGACCATAGTACATTTTGATACCGGGATAAGCACAGGTCAATTTCCGTCCACAAGGCCGCCAATCAATGGTTGACCCTTCATCAAATAGATAAGCGGGTTCAAAGTTTTCGATTCCTTCTTTTTGAACTAAACGAACCCGTAACAGCTTGCTTTCGTGGTCTTCAATCAGTTGAGTTGGTAAAACTTGGATTACCACGTCAGCATATTGTTTTTGGGGTTCAATATAAGCACTAAAGTCTGGTTTTCTGGCGTTAATTGAAGCGAGAATATCTTCGTAGGAATGACCCCGTTCAGCCATATCTCGTTGAATTTTCCAGTTAATTTTAACCTCATCACTAATATCGAGGTAAACGCTAAAATCAACTAATTCACGGACTCTTTCGTCATATAGGGGATGTAATCCTTCAATGACAATAACCTGATTGGGTTCGATACGTTCGGGAGGGTCAAGTTCCCCCGTTTCATGATTATAAATTGGTTTATCAATTGCTTGGCCGCCTTTCAACGCTTTGATCTGTTCGGCCATTAGATCAAAGTTATTGGCTTTAGGATCAAGCGCAGTGACACCTGCTGCTTTTCTTCCTTTACGATCTAGACTGTGGTAATCATCTAGACAAATGACGGTCATAAACTCTTCGCCGAATAAGTCTGTTAAACGGCGTAAAAATGTGGATTTTCCGCAACCTGAATCGCCAGCGACCCCGATCAGAATCACCCGGTCTAGTTCAGTGGTCATAGCTTCCCTCTGTATCAAAACTGAATTGTTAACCCGTATTCTAAGCGCAATACCTGAGTATTTGGTACTAGATACTTTCAGAGTATCTTATCAGAACCTTACTCCCTCTACAAGACTTTTTAGTTGATTGTCTTGCGAATAAATGTATTGACAAAAGTTGTAGGAGTTACAAGAATAGAGATGCGATCGCTATACGTCTTTAGGGTTGACTGGGAAGTAAAATTCTACCCCTTGATCAATCAAAGATTGATTGTTGGCTAAGATTTCCTTTTTAAAATTCCATGCTAGAACATAATAGATATCTGGTAAATCTGTCAATTCTTTTTCAATGACAATAGGTAAGTGCATTCCTGGAGAATACAACCCCCGTCGCAGTTCGTTTTTTTCCACCAAACAGTCTAAATATTGCTGGCCGACGCCAAAATAGTTTAGCATCGTGTTGCCCTTGACAGGTGCGCCAAATCCCCAGATGGTTTTACCTGCTTGTTTTGCTTCCCCTAAATAGGCAAGGTTATCTTGCTTCATTTGCTTAATTCTGGCAGCAAACTCTAGATAAGTTGTAAATTCATTTGCTTTGTCGTCAATTTCTGCTTGAAGCAAGGTCTTAAGTCGTTCTGACTGTTCTCTCTTCCCTTTATGAGTAACAAAGCCAATCATTGATCCCCCATGAATCGGCGATAAGTAGGCATCAAATAAAGCTAAACCGTGACGATTTAGAAGCTTTTCAACAGTATTGAGATTATAATAAAGTAAATGCTCATGATAAATTTGGTCAAATGCTAAATTCTCCACAATACGCTTCATGTAGAGAAATTGCACCACAAATACTCCGTCTTTGTCTAATGCTTCCCGAATGCCTTCTGTGACAGAATGTAGCTCCTCTAAATGGAAAAAGACTCCTGCTGCGTTAATCGCATCAAATTTGCGGTTGAGACGCTTAACCACATCTAGGTTAAAAAAGTCATTTAGGGTGGGAACACCTGCTTCTTGGGCGATTTTTGCGGTGGTAACGGAGGATTCAACCCCCAATACCTCATAACCTAAGTTTTGAAAATGTTTCAGTTGCGTTCCGTCATTTGAACCAATATCCAAAACTGATTTTTGGGGTTTATCTTGGAAAAATCGCTGATCTATCTCTTCAGCCACGGTTTTAAAATGTTGACTGAGGGATTTTGTCACCCCTGACAGGTAGGTGTGATCACCAAACATAATCTCCTTTTTAACGGTGTAATCTAGCTGAACCGTGCCGCATTGATGACAATACAATACCCTAAGAGGATAATAGGGTTCTTTTCCTACTTCTTCGGGTTTAAGGAAATGATTACACCACGGTTGTTGTCCTAAATCAATGGCTAATTCTAAATCAGTAGAGTCACAAACACGACATTCCATAGGGAGTCACACGCAAATTAATTAGGGGTTTTGGCTATCATATCACTGCTTCTCGAAAGTTAGTCAAATTGGGGGATCTTTTAGAAGTGACGGGATGGGGTAAACCCTCGATTTAGGGAATTAAGGTACAGTAGAAAGGATGCTATTAATATTTTTTGAATCTGCTATGACAACTGTTGGTGAGTATCTCTGTAAACGCTTATTTTCCCTTGGGGTGAAACATATTTTCGGTGTTCCGGGGGACTATGTATTAGATTTAATGGATGTAATGGTTGAAAGTCCCCTTGAATTAGTTGGCACTTGTAATGAATTAAATGCCGGATATGCGGCCGATGCTTATGGACGAATTAATGGCATTAGTGCTGTTTGTGTCACTTACGGAGTAGGTGGTTTTAGTTTAGTTAATGCTGTTGTCGGTGCTTATGCAGAAAGAGTTCCTTTGGTTGTAATTAGTGGCGCACCTAATAGCGCAGTCCATCAGAATAATCTGTTATTACATCACACAACAGGGGATTATAATCTGCAATATTCCATCATGGAAAAGGCGACAGTAGCTGCCGCTATCCTAACAGATGCTAGTAAAGCTGTGCAGCAGATTGATCAGACATTGGCTGCCTGTTTGCATCATAAACGACCTGTATATATTGAAATACCTTCTAATTTAGTTAATCAATCTTGTGAACCCTCTTCCTCTCCTATTATTACTCTCCCTAAATTAACTGATAAAAATGCCCTCCAAGAAGCGGTAGAAGAGGCGGTAGAGTTATTAGAGAAAGCGGAAAAGCCTGTTATTTTGGCAGGTGTGGAGTTTCATCGCTTCGATATTGAAGAAAAGTTAGAAAAGCTATTATCAGTAACTGGTTATCCGTTTGCTACAACTTTACTAGGTAAATCTTGTTTGAGAGAAACCCATCCTCAGTTTATTGGTAATTATGTGGGGGGAATTAGTAAAGATATTGTTCGTCAGCGAATTGAAACGGCTGATTGTGTGTTGTGTTTAGGGGCGATCATGTCTGATATGAATTTAGGTGGTTATACAGCTAAGTTGGAAGATAGTCGCTTAATCAATGCCAACTCTGAGAAAATTAAGATTAAACATCATTTTTATCAGCCTGTTTATATTGGTGACTTTTTAGACGGATTAGCTGCTAAGTTAAGTAAGCGAGATAGTATTTCTTTAGATATTAAACCGGCAGCTTGGTCATTGTCTAAGGCGTTTAGTTGCGAGGCAAATCAAAAGTTAACCAATCAGCGATTTTATGAGCGAGTCAATCACTTTTTAGAAGATGAATATATAGTAATTGCTGATACAGGAGATGCCATTGTCGCAACCACAGATTTAATTATGCACAAGGGTACGGATTACATTGGACAGGCATTTTATTTGTCAATTGGTTACTCGATTCCCGCTTGTTTAGGCGCAAGTTTAGCTTCTCCAGAACATCGAACTTTAGTTTTTGTTGGTGATGGTGCATTTCAGATGACTGCACAAGAGTTATCAACAATTATTCGCCATCATCTTAACCCAATTATTTTTCTAATTAATAATGACGGTTATACCATTGAACGGGTGATTCAAGACAATACTTATAATGATTTACAACCTTGGCATTATCATAAATTTCCTCATGTTTTTGGGGATGCTTGGAGTTGTGAAGTATTCACAGAAGGAGAATTAGAATCAGCTTTAAAAGTTGCTAAAAATAATATTGATTCTGTCTCTTTTATTGAGGTTCATTTAGATCAATTTGATTGTTCCCAAGGATTAACTCGTCTGGGGGAAGCCGTCAGTAAAACCAATAATCCAAGTGATGGCTAATCTTTAGGGAATATTTTTCTTTTAATATTGTCTCTTAACCTATTTTTGAGTTAATATTTTCAGTAGATATGGGAAACCTAATTTATCCCATAAACGCTTATCATAGTCGTTTCAAATAAGGTTATTTCTGAGAAAGAATATCCCCTGATGAACCCCCTAACCCCCCTAAAATAGGGGGGAATAATTGGGAAAGTAGGTATATTCTCTTCTGGGAATTGCTTAATTTTGAGACACTTTGAGCATTATTCACTCTCAGAGTATAATAGGTGTTCAGGTGGGCAAAGCCCACCCTACTAATCTTAACCTAAAATTAACAATGCTAAACAGTAAACAAGTTGAACAACTACTGAGTAAAACTATCAAAAAGACTATTTCCAGTAATGGAATTAGCTTAAGTACCCGCAAGGGAAATAAAGAGTTAGGATTATTAACTAAAAAAATAGCAAGATATTCTTTTGCTTCCTCTGAAGAGGTGATAAATTATGGGGAAAAAATGGGAGAAGCGATCGCAAATCTTGCTAAACAAAAAGGGAAAGAAAATCTAGACGTAGGTGTGATTCGTCAAATCTCTTTTACATCTCCTGAAATTGCAAAATTAGTAAAAACAAATCCTGCGAAAGAGGTTGTTACTGATAGTACAGAAAAAGAGGAAGCAATAATAGCAGAAACCGTTGAGAATCGGGTAGAAAGTACAGAAGAGGCAACTGTTACGGAAGCAAACCAGAAAGAAGTTGATGATAACGAACAATCTCAAACCACAACTCTATCTCTAAAAGATAGAATTGGCGAAGATATTAAAACAGCGATGAAGGCTAAGGATAAAGTTAAATTAAATACAGTTCGTGCCATTAAAAAAGCTATCCTAGAGAAAGAAGTAGAACTGCGTCCCAGTGGTCAAGAAACCTTAACACCTGAGCAAGAATTAGCTCTTTTGAGTCAACAAGCAAAGCAGCGTCGTGATTCAATTGAACAGTATGAAAAAGGCAACCGAGAAGATTTGGCTGCCAAAGAAGCGCAGGAGTTAGCCATTATTGAAACCTATCTTCCTCCCCAATTATCTGAGCAAGAATTAGAGGAAATAGTCACTAAAATTATTGCTGATATTGGTGCAACCTCTCCTAAAGAGATGGGTAAAGTAATGGGAGTGGCCATGAAACAGTTAAAGGGAAAGACTGACGGCAAAAAAGTTCAAGCAATGGTTCAAAGTAAGTTAAAATAGCTTTGAAAGAGCATAAATCAATGGGTAAAGTTATGGCGATCGCAGTTTTCATCCCTTAACTAACCCATTAGATAGACAAAAGATCGGGGAAATTGGTTGAAAATCGCTATAATGTCATTTAGGATCATGAAATTAAATCAATTATAAAATTCAAACTGTTTTATCCATGAACTCTGTGTTAAAGGAAAGACCCTCTATCAGCCAAATTAAACGTTCTCGTCCTCAACCAGCTTGGAAAAGACAGTTGCGCTATCTCTATCTGCGTTTTGTGCGCATGAAAGAGCATCCTCACGTAATTGCTAGGGGATTAGCCGTGGGGGTATTTGCAGGGTGTTTTCCCCTTTTTGGACTACAAACTATTATTGGCGTTGCTTTGGCGTTTTTGGTAAGAGGTAATAAACTAGCAGCAGCAGTGGGAACATGGATTAGTAATCCGTTAACTTACGTTCCCCTATTTGCTTTTAATTATAAAATTGGACGTTGGATATTAGGAGAGTATAGTCATGTAGGCGGACAGGCGAAATTTAGCCAAAATTGGGATTCTTGGTCAGAAATGACCTCTTTGGGAACAGATTTCTTGGTTATTCTCTTTGTTGGCTGTGCTGTTGTTGGTGCAGTAGCCAGTATAATTGCTTATGTGTTGTGTTTACGACTGTTAAATCGCCATCGTCATCCTCAACCATAAAAAAGTCGGAAGTTATTGTTGTAACTAGGATTTATTATTTTGATAAATGGGAAGAAACAGCAAAGGGGGGAACAAGCGATCGCTTATCCCCCTCTTTTAACCATTACAAAAAAGAGCTTAACTACTTTCCTGTTTATTGGTTTGAATGTACAGGATGAGTAAGAAAACGGTGGGTACGAGAACAAATAAAATAGTCGCCACAAACCCTAAATCATTAACTTGCATGAAATTGCAACCTCTCTGACGATTCGGCTTAGAACATCCTCTAGAATATCATTCTCGAACCCCGATTCCTCATTTATCTTAAGGTTTCGTTTTAACGGTTGTTGAGCCATTTACAATGGTTTGACAGGCTAATCGATAATTATCGGGTTTTTTCTTAAGAACTCGTTTTTCAAAATCTGTTCGAGGAGATAGATTTTCCATCCCTGTCAGCACTTCGACAATACAAGTACCACATTGTCCATAACCCCCACAATTCATGAGCTTTCCCTTGAAAGTATAGAGATCAACTTGACTTGTCAGGGCTTTTTCCCTTAAATTTGCGCCATTCGCAGCGACAACTTCTTTAATCGGTTCTTTGTCCTTGTTTACAAAGGTGATGGTGGTCATCTGCCCTCCTAGACCTTACTGTTCCATAGAGATTATAACAATATTAAGAAATTATAAGAAATTTTTGGCGGGGGAAAATTTTGTGCTGTAGGTTAAGTAGGTGTTACGAAAAAAGTATAATTATTCAGCCAAACCTATGTAGGGCTTGCTGAATAACCCTAAAACCCTTATATATCAAGGTTTTGATGATACTCCTCAGTGGGAAAAGTGCAAAAAAAAGGAATGTAATATACTGAAACCCTTGCACTTTGCCTCTTTTGAAATCACCATAATCTCCCTCTCCTGACTCCTTCGGTGCGCTTTCCGAACGGGACTAAACGTCCCGTCGGGTCGCACCGCTCCTGACTCCTTACCCCTACCAAAATACTTATTCAGCAAGCCCTATTTATAATAGAAAGTATCCCTCATCCCCTAATTGTCATCATGTCCGAGTCAATTACCCTTGAAGACATTTACAAACTGTTTGAGAAAACCAACGAAAAGTTGCAGGAAACCAGCGAAAAGTTACAGCAATCACGACAAGAATTTGACCGTCGTATAGCTGAATCTAAAGCAGAAAGCGATCGCCGACAAGCTGAAGCTGATCGCCGTCAGGCTGAAGCTGATCGCAGTATGGCAGAATTAAAGAAAACTGTCGAGAGAACGTCTAAAGCAGTGGATAGCTTAACTACTCGTTGGGGAAGATTTGTCGAAGAATTAGTTGAACCTGCGGCCATTAAATTATTTCGGGCAAGAGGAATTAATGTGACACAGACCTTTAGTCGAGGGAAAGTGGCGAAACAAGGAGTAGCGATGGAAATTGATATCCTAGCAGTGAATGGTACAGATTTAGTCGCATTAGAATGTAAATCTCGCTTATCAAAGGATGATGTCGATTACTTTATGGAAAAATTGAAGTTATTTAAACAAGCGTTTCCTCAGTATCAAAGCTTTGATGTTTACGGTGCAGTTGCGGGTATTGAAATTGATGAAGGAATCGATAGATATGCTTATAAAAAAGGATTATTTGTGATTAAACCATCAGGAGATACGGTAGAGATTGTTAATGATACTCAGTTTCAAGGGAGAAAATGGTAACAAAGGATTTAACAACGCACAAGACAAAAGGCAAAAGGCAAAATAGAATTATCTCCTAAACTAGAACTCTCCAAGTAAAACGATGGAGCAAAGCCAACAACAGTTAAAATAGCTCTAGCATTCAATTAGTCTAACAATGAATTCAACTGAAGCTATTACAGTACAAATCAATGGTAAAGACACTCAATGCCAGCCTGATACCAACCTACCCCAATTTTTAGACGAGATTGGTCTAAATCCCCGTTTAATTGCAGTAGAGTACAATGGGGAAATCCTGCACCGTCAATTCTGGGATAGTACACAGTTACAAGGCGGCGATCGCTTGGAAATTGTTACCATCGTTGGTGGCGGTTAATTACTACCTACCGACTAGGAAAAAGGTGCCACCCGGATTTGAACCGGGGAATAAAGGTTTTGCAGACCTCCGCCTTACCGCTTGGCTATGGCACCCTATGTTTACCACACACAGAATCCTATACTAGCAGATAGCTATGCTTCTGAGCAAGAAAATCAAATGTAATGTTAAAGGATGTAACTAATTAGGGCAATCTCTTAACCACAGGTCAAGCACTACGATATCCTAGATTAAGTCCCCCTAAGCTAAATTGAATTATTTTCTCAACACTACACTATGACCGCTATTCGTATTGGTTCCCGTAAAAGTCAACTTGCCCTAGTTCAAACCTACTGGGTACAAGCAGAATTACAGAAACACTTTCCCGACAGACAGTTTGACGTGGAAACCATGAGTACCCAAGGGGACAAGATTCTCGATGTGGCCTTAGCCAAAATCGGTGATAAAGGCTTGTTTACCAAGGAATTAGAGGTGGGAATGCTGGATAAAAGCATTGATTTTGCGGTTCATTCCCTCAAAGATTTACCAACCAATCTACCCGATGGATTAATGTTAGGGTGTATTACTAAAAGGGTTGATCCTGCCGATGCCTTAGTAGTTCACGAAAAACATAAAGACAAACAACTCGACACCCTTCCCGAAGGTGCAGTAATTGGTACATCTTCCCTGAGACGACTCGCCCAACTACGCTACCATTTCCCCCATTTAACCTTTAAAGACGTGCGAGGGAATGTTAACACTCGCTTGGCTAAACTAGATGCAGGGGAGTACGATGCAATTATCCTTGCTGCGGCTGGTTTAACCCGCTTAGAAATGAGCGATCGCATCCATCAAATTATACCCTCTGAAATCTCTCTCCACGCAGTGGGACAAGGTGCATTGGGGATTGAATGTCGGGAGAATGATCCCACCGTTTTAACTGTGCTGAAAGTCTTAGAAGATACTGAAACCCGCGATCGCTGTTTGGCAGAACGGGCTTTCCTTAGAGAATTGGAAGGAGGCTGTCAAGTTCCCATTGGGGTAAATACTGTGATTGAAGGGGATAATTTAACCCTGACAGGGATGGTAGCCAGCTTAGATGGTAAAACCTTAATTAAAGACACCCTAAGCGCAAAAGCGGTGGAAGCTGAATCTTTAGGTGTGAAATTAGCCCACCGCCTCAAAGAAGCAGGGGCTGATCAAATCCTAGCTGA
>JBFRWB010000002.1:0-43873 GCA_051439375.1 Microcystaceae cyanobacterium | reverse complement strand
CTTACCTTGGGGGTGAAGAATTTATTTGGCTGTGTACCGGGGAAAATGAAAGCATGGTGGCACATGGAAGCTGGAAAAGATGCTAACCGCTTTGCTCAGATGCTTGTGACTACAGCTAATACAATTCATCCAAATTTAACGATTATTGATGGTATTATCGGTCATGAAGGAAATGGACCCAGTGGAGGTGAACCCAGAAAATTAAGCGTTTTAGGGGCATCCCCTGATGTATTTGCTCTTGATTGGGCAATGGCTTCCATACTACAAGTTAATCCTCACACTGTCCCGACTTTAGCAGCGCAGCATCGTTTAGGTTATACCAGTGATTTAAGTAAGATTGACTTTCCCTTGTCCCATCCTTCTGAGTTAGTTATATCCGACTGGCAACTTCCTGATAACTTAATTCCTATAGATTTTGCTCTTCCTCGTGTGGTTAAATCTACGTTTAAACATCTTTATATTCGTTTTATTAAAGAACGTTCTTTTACAGTGAGTCGTGAGCAGTGAGCAGTTAGCATTTATTAGCGTCTTTTAAGACTAAGTAAGGAATACTCATGACTTATTATAAAAAAACATAGATTATAGTAAGGTAAGAAGTCAGAATAAACTTGAGTAATGTTCTATTTTACTGAGAAAATGGGTTTAAAGCTTCCTCTTTTAAGAGAATAGAATCAGAATAGAACAAAATAGGTTCTTTTGGTTCGCATTTGCTGTCGCTAGACGATTATTCAATAATTTGTATCGGACATTGAATGAGCTAGATTTTTAGAAGTTTTAAAGACCTTATTACTTTTGTGATAGGGTCTTTAGATAGATCATCACTCTGACTAGAGTGAGCATCGATGTTCCTATAGATAAAGTAATATGACAACTCCCACTTATGGTATTCCACCCCACGGTGGTCAACTAATTAATCGTATCGCGACCCCAGCAGAAAGAGATGAATTTCTGGCTAAAGCAGATAGCTTACCACGGGTACAATTGGACGCAAGAGCCACTTCTGACCTAGAAATGATTGCTATTGGTGGTTTTAGCCCCCTAAAAGGCTTCATGGAACAGGATGACTACGAAAAAGTGGTCGAAGAGATGTATCTCACCAGTGGCATTCCTTGGGCAATTCCCGTTACCTTATCGGTAAGTGAAGAAGTCGCTGATCCCCTCAAAGAAGGAGAATGGGTACGCTTAGACGATCCAAGCGGTAAATTTGTTGGCGTTTTAGAATTAACCCAAAAGTATCGCTACAATAAAACCCACGAAGCAGCCAATGTTTATGGGACAGACGAAACCGCCCATCCGGGGGTTAAAGTTGTTTATGAACAGGGTGCAATTAATTTAGCTGGGCCAGTTTGGTTATTAGAGCGATCACCCCATCCTCAATTCCCCAAATACCAAATTGATCCCGCAGAATCTCGTAAGCTTTTCCATGAAAGAGGCTGGAAAACGGTAGTAGGTTTCCAAACCCGTAACCCAATCCACCGCGCCCACGAATATATCCAAAAATGCGCTTTAGAGATTGTTGATGGCTTATTTCTCCATCCTCTCGTGGGTGCAACCAAAAGTGACGATGTACCGGCCGATGTGCGGATGCGTTGCTACGAAATTATGATGGATAAATATTTTCCTCAAGATCGAGTTATCTTAGCAATTAATCCAGCAGCAATGCGTTATGCAGGCCCCCGTGAGGCGATTTTCCACGCGATTGTACGGAAAAACTATGGTTGTACCCATTTTATTGTGGGACGAGACCATGCAGGGGTTGGAGACTATTATGGAACGTATGATGCCCAATATATCTTTGATAAGTTTGATCCTCAAGAATTAGGCATTGTCCCCATGAAGTTTGAACACGCCTTTTATTGTACCCGTACTGGACAGATGGCTACCAGTAAAACCAGTCCCAGTGCGAAAGAAGAACGAATTCATCTATCGGGAACAAAGGTTCGAGCGATGTTACGGGAAGGTAAATTACCCCCCCCAGAATTTTCTCGTCCTGAAGTGGCCTCAGAATTAATCAAGGCAATGCAAAAATAGTTAAAGTAATTATGAATGATGAATTATGAATGATGAATAGATTTATATTCTGATTTCATAGTTCATTTTTCCTTTACTGATTGGTCATTTACTATTTATTATCATGCAGTGGGATCGGCGAACCGTTTTAAAAACGTTAGTAAGCTTAGGACTAAGCCAAATTGTTCCTTTTGAAAAGCTTTGGCAGCCTTCTCGCTGGCGAACTGCCTATACAACCTTAGCAGCTTCAAATGCTCGCAAATTAGCCCTCTTGGTAGGGGTTAACCACTATGGACAAAGTCCTGCGCTCAAAGGATGTCTAACGGATGTAGAATTACAACGAGACTTGTTACATTATCGGTTTGGCTTCCAACCCGAAGATATTATCGTCTTAACGGGAGATAAAGCCACCAGAGAAGGGATTGAAAATACTTTTTTAGAACATTTGGTAGAACAAGCGAAAGCAGAAGATGTAGTGCTATTTCACTATAGTGGCTACGGGAGTCAGGTGAAAGTCCCGAAAGAAGCGTCTGAGGATGAATTTACCCTAGTTAACGGCCTCCTACCCAGTGATAGTATTTTGCCCAGTAAAGGGATGCGAACCCTTAATAATATATTGTTGGATACGATTTATTTGTTAGGGCGATCGCTGGCTACGGATAAATTTACCTGTATCCTTGATACCAGTTATGGGTTACCCTCTCCTGTGTCTCCTCATAATTTTCCACTGCGATCGAGTTCTTTAGCATCAGAACGATTAAATAGTGGAGAATTAGCCTTTCAAGAACAATTAAAGCGCAATATTAAAAATTATTCTGCTAAAGCTCTTAATAAAGGAAGTTATCTTTTTGCTGCTCAAGATCAAGATGTGGCGGCTGAACTTATTCTTAAGGATGTCCAAGCTGGCCTGTTTACCTATCTTTTAACCCAATATCTTTGGGAAGTTACCTCGGCCAATCGACTGATTTTTACTTTACAAGAGGTAGATCAGGGTTTAAAAGGAATCATGGGGGAAAAACAAATTTCTTATGGCCAAGAAACACCAAAATCTGCCTTTTTAACCTACTATTCCCTTCCTGAAGTCATTTCTGGGGCTGAGGGAGTGATTGTTAAAAGAATGGATGCTGATTCGGTGAAAATTCATTTAACGGGACTACCTTACCTTGTTTTAAATGAATATGGGGTAAATTCTCACTTTAGAATTATTAATGAAGAAAATTCTTCGGTTACTTGCCGAATTCGTAGTCGAACCGGACGAGTGGCCACCGCAGACTTAATTACAAAGAATGCAACCATTGATTTAACGGTTGGACAACTACTACAAGAGCAAATTCGGGTATTTAATAAGGAAATTGGTTTATCTATTGCGATAGACAAAAAATTACAGCGAATTGAACGGGTAGATGCCACCAGTGCCTTATCTTCTATTAAGATTGTCCAATCTGTTCATAATATAGGGGAAGAATGGGCTGATTGTATCTTAGGAAAAACGGAAACGGGAGACTATGGACTTTTTTCGGCTGGGGGTAACTTATTAGTCAAAACAGAAGGGACGGAAAATGAGGCGATTAAATCGGCGGTTGAAAGACTAAATTCTTATTTTAAAGAACAATTAGCATGGAAATGGTATCAGTTGACGGAAAATGAGGGATCATCCCAACTAGATGTGTTGGTTAGTCTGGAAACAGTGGGTAAACCCTCTCAACCCCTAAGTCAGCGTCAACCGCAACGGACTCCTTCACGACGACAAACACCTTCTATCAGAAAAATCTCCCCTAATTTTCTTTCTGATATTCCTAAAGAAAGTCCTTTGCAGTATCGTATTAATAATTATAGCGATCGCCCTATTTCTGTTCTCCTTGTGGCTTTAACTCCTTCCCATCCCCATCTTTTAGGGTTATTACACCCTAATACCATCCCATCGGGGGAAAGTGAGGTTATTACTTTCTCCGCTAAAAATGATCTCAGCGCAATAGACGGTATTTATCAGGTAAAGGTGATTTGTTGTGCTGTTCCTCTTGATAATTTACGAAAAGCGTTTGAATCTAACGAAAATTCTGGTTTGCTTCATCCATTCTCTGATTCCTTATCTATTATGCAATCGCTTCTTCAAGATATTCATACAGAGAGTGAGTCTGGTTTAGAAGACAATACCCTGTCTGATGCTTATATTTTAGATGTTAATCATTGGGCAACTCTGAATTTTGTTTATCAGGTGATATAGCAGTCATCAGTGATCAGTTATCAGTTGGTGGAATAAGAATTTAGGAATCATTCAAAGATACTTAGAAACTATTCCTTGTTTTATGTAGCAGTCTTTTATCCTTTACCCAACACCCGAAACCCAACACCTGAAACCCGACACCCGAAACCTGAAACCTGAAACCTAAGTTAAGATACCAGCCACACAAGCATTCATTAAACTAACCAGAAATCCACAGATTAATGCTTTTATCCCCATTTGTGATAAATCTCTTGTTCTGTTAGGAGCAATCGCTCCAATACCACCAATTTGAATCCCTAATGATCCTAAATTAGCAAAGCCACATAACGCAAACGTCGTTAATATCTCCGTCCGTTGGGAAATAAGATCCTGTTCAATCATTTCTCTTAAGTCGATATAAGCAATAAACTCATTAATAATTAACTTTTTCCCCAATAATTCCCCAACTAAACCACAATCTAGCCAAGGAATTCCCATTAACCACGCAACGGGAAAAAATAGATAGGACAAAACCAAGGTTAACGATAAGGTGGGAAAGCCAAATAATCCCCCCACATAGCCAAAAACACCATTAATAAGTGCCAATAACCCTAAAAAGGCAATAATCATCGCTGCCACATTAAGTGCCAACAGTCCCCCTTCCTTTGCGCCAATCGTCGCTGCTTCAATAACATTGGTATAAGGAGATTTCATCTCAATCTCCACGTTACTCTCAAAATGAGAGGATTCGGTTTCAGGAACAAGCAATTTCCCCAACCCCAAAGACATTGGTGCAGCCATAACCGACGCAGCAATGAGATATTCCGCTTGAATCCCCAAAGCAATGTAAGCAGCCATCACGCCGCCAGCAATTGTGGCAAATCCCCCCGTCATTACCGCATGAAGCTCAGATTTGGTTAATTTCTGGACATAGGGTTTAATTAAAAGAGGGGCTTCTGTTTGTCCGACAAAGATATTAGCGGCACAGGATAGGGTTTCAGGGGCAGTGGTACGAAGTGATCGCTGCATTACCCAAGCTAATCCTTTCACAATACGCTGTAAAATCCCATAATGATATAAAATCGTGATAAATGACGAGAAAAAGACAATAGTAGGCAATACCTTAAACGCAATAAAGAATTGTGCGTAGTTTTCGCCAAAGACAAATTTTGAGCCTTCATCTGCATAATTTAAGAATGCAGTCACCCCGTTTCCTAAGATTTGAAAGAGAGACAAGCCAAAAGGGGTTTTGAGAATAAAAATCCCTAGACTAAATTGTAGGATAATACCTAGAGCAAGGGTTCGCCAACGGATAGCGGTTTTATGTTGGGAAAATCCATAAATAAGGGCAATAAAAACAACATAACCCAATAAAGAGATAATTCTTTCCATTTATTCGTCTTAAAAATTTGAGTTCTTGGAATTATTCTACTTCCACAGGTTCAGTCGGTTGGGGAACAGACTCCATCGCTGGCCGTTCTACTTCAGGAATGGGGAGGAAAAAGCCAATTGATCCCACAATGAGTAAGCTTAATAGTCCTACTGTCGCAGGAATGACTCGTTGCGTCATGGGTTCATCGGGTTTACGATAGCGTCGAGAGACGGGTTTTAGGGTAATGGCTAAATTGGGAAGGGTGTGTTGATCTAAAACCAATTGATCAATGGCTTCAATGAGATCGAAGAGTTGAATCGTGGATAACTCAAGGGTTTGAGGCGCATTTGTTCCTTCAGGATACCATGTTAAACGATGACGGTTTTTATCTGCGATCGCTTCTAATTTTACTTGATTCTCTCCCTCATTTTCTTCTTGAGGATGGGAGAGGCCGCTTAAACAGGTTTGTGCGTATAAGTTAACAGACTTGACTAAATTATCTAATAAATCCCGTCCTCCCGTCATTTTATGGGGCTGACCCACAAAAAAACAGTCCATATTTGTCAAAATGGATAAAACAGGGCGATTATCTGTGCTGTCGAGGGAAGTTGCTCCTCCCTCTAAGCCATCTAAACTTAGGGTACAGTTAGGTAAACTGTATTGTCGTTTTAAATTCATTGAAAATTTTAGTTTTGAAACCCCGTCTTTTAAGGACGGCTTGACATCGAGTAAAAATAATAAAGCATTCTCTGAAAGAATTCAAGTTTTATTAAAGTTTAGGCGTTCAGAAGTTCAGGAATTTGGAATTTAGAAGTTGAGAGAAAAAGCATTATTCATTTTTTCTTATTGACTAACTAACTTATTAAGTTGAAGCATCAATTGTAAAATTGTCCTTTTTAAGATATGATCCTACAGATGCCGTTAAAAAATGTGATGAATCAATTGTTGATTATCAATTATTAAACTCTATTGTTAACAATCAATTATGAACTTACAATGGTTAACCCCTAGCCACGGAATTATGTTAGCTTTATTGATCTTCTTTGGGATCATTCATAGTGGGGGTGCAGCCCTACGAGCTTGGGCAGAAAAAAAAATTGGTGCTAGATTATATCGGGTAATATTTGCCCTCATGAGTTTACCCCTTGCTACCCTACTTATCCTCTATTTTATTCCCCATCGCTACGACGGTTTAATCCTTTGGGATATTAGAAACATTGAAGGAATTAGGATTTTCGTCTGGATTTTATCAGCCATCTCTTTTATTTTTCTCTATCCTTCTACCTTTAACCTTCTAGAAGTTGCAGCGATTCAAAAACCTGAAGTTCATCTTTATGAAACAGGGATTATTCGGATTTCTCGTCATCCCCAAATGGTCGGACAAATTATTTGGTGTATTGCCCATACCTTATGGGTCGGAAGTACCTTTATGATAGTAACTTCATTAGGATTAATTGGTCATCATTTATTTGCCGTTTGGCATGGCGATCGCAGATTAGAAAGCCGTTACGGAGATACATTTTTAAAAGCTAAAGAAAGAACCTCGGTTATTCCCTTTTTAGCCATTTTTGAAGGTCGTCAAACCTTAAATTTAAAAGAGTTTCTTAAGCCCGCTTATGCAGGAGTTTTAGGATTTGTCCTTTTATTTTGGTGGCTTCATCCGTGGTTAATGACTATTCAATGGCCTTTTCCACAAATAATTAAGTATTAAGTAATAAGCAGAAGTAGGTTTTTAATTAACGTTTATGCTGTTCTTTTCAATCTCCCCCATGAGTGATTGTAATTGTGTTAGACTCCTCAAAGATCGGATGCTGATCATAGTTTTGTTAAAGGGGTAACTTAAAATGAGTATGGATGATATACCTGAAGCCTTCAGGGAAAAAGAAGAAATTAAAAGTAATTCCCTCTCTTTTCCCCTACTAATGCTGGTTAGTACTGTCCTAGGGGCGATCGCTTTACTCCTAGCCATCGGTTTATTTCGTTCCCAACAATCACCCTCTTCGGTTACCGTGGAAGTCTCTCCTTCTCCGTCGCCCTCGGTTACCCCAACGCCGACACCCATTGAGAACATTTTAGGTCATTTACCCTACCAAGAAGCCTCTGACAGCGATTTAGTTCCCATTACCCCCAATGGCCAAATTCGCCTACGTCAAGCGGCTGCCCAAGATTTTAAACAAATGCAAGCAGATGCTAGAAGAAATGGGATTATTCTTGTCCCTATTTCTGGATTTCGCACGGTTGAACAACAAAATTATTTATTTTTTGAGATTAAAGAACAACGAAATCAAGATGCGTCCAAACGGGCTGAAGTAAGCGCACCACCGGGGTATAGTGAACATCATACGGGTTATGCAGTAGATATCGGAGATGGTAAAACCCCTGCAACCCATTTAAGCGAAAGTTTTGAGAAGACAGCCGCTTTTCAATGGTTAGACCAAAATGCAGCCCGCTACAGCTTTGAACTCTCTTTTCCTCCTGATAACCCCCAAGGAATTAGTTATGAACCTTGGCATTGGCGATATGTGGGAGATAGCCACAGTTTAGAAACCTTTTATAAAGCCCAACAGTTAGAATCACCCTCAGAATAAAAGGCTTTAAAAGTTTTTAATCTTAATTTTGTATCTGCGATACATACAAAAAACCATATAACCTTACTTAAGCTGAAGAATTTGCCTTACTCAGACGTTCTAATAACCACAATGTAATGGCAATACCCACCACATGGCAGAGAATAGTGTGAGTATTCGCTAAAACCAAGAGAATTTCGTTCGGTGTCACCAATTCACGGGTATCATTGACAATTGCCCCTTGAGGGATATTAGACAATTTCCGCCAAATAATGCCAACAAAGGCTTCTGCACCCAAAATAGAGAGAAACATTCCTATTAAATTGGTTAAAATGCCAAATTTAATCAATTGTAACGTACTACTGCGTTTAGGTCGTCTTTCTGGGTCACTCACTCGCATTAACTTTGCAATTTGTTTATAGCGAAAGAAGAGGACAATACTGACGGCAAGGGCAATAACCCCCCCCATTGCACAAAAAATGCTAAATCCAGTCCCTGACGTGCTTTTTCCCTGTCCTGCGAGTCCTGCTGCCGATAATAGTAATAATGCTGCTGCAAAGACTCCTAAAACCAGTTGTACCCAAAAGCCAACATTGCCAACTATTTGCAATGCGTTAGACGCTTTTTGCACCCCGACAGGTAAGGGACGACCCAATTCATACTTTTCCATTATTAATTAAAAACATCTCAATATCGCTTATGCAAATATTGTAACCTGTCGTTTAATCCCTTAATGAGAAGGGTGAGGTGCAGTTAAGGAAACATAAGTTGTTCATCATCGCGCATTGGTTATGTGAAGACTGTAAGTTAATTTTCTCCTTACTACTCCCTACTCCTAAATCACTACACCCACCCTACTATTCTCATCTCATTTCTCTAGTTGTAAGAGAACGTCAGTGGAAATAGGGAAGGATGGGCGATCGCATTTAGTACGTTGTTTAGTTATTTAAAAATCGTTTAGGAACAAAGGGGGTGAAAATTGAGAGGGAATAGACAAACACAGCAAAAAAGAGCTTTAGGTTTTTGGTTTCTTGGTTAATCTTCATGTTAAACTCCTTAAATTAAGGATCAATTTTAAATGTTATAGGTAATTATTATATAGTTTTATCAAGCCCATGTCAGTAAAAATAATGAATTTAGAAAAACTAATTGATCTTTCCCTCAAAGCAGGTGTATCCCACGCTGAAGTTTATCAGTCTTATGCTGTATCTCATCCTGTGTTCTTTGAAGCAAACCGTCTTAAACAACTCGAAAGTAGTCAAAGTGAGGGAGTGGCCTTAAGAGTCTGGAAGGAAGGATGTCCGGGGTTAGCGGTTGCTTATGGAGAAGTGGATGCTTCGGTATTGGTGGAAAAAGCGATCGCTTTATCTTCCCTTAATACACCAGAAACCCCTGAATTAAGCGAACCTCGTCAGATTAATTATACAGATACAGGTAAATCTGCCTCCGTAGAAACCCTAGTAGAAATGGGAAAAACGGCTATTGCTACCCTTCGCGATGCTTACCCAGAGGTGTTATGTAGTGGGGAATTTGAAGCGGAAACAGAAAAGACAATATTGCTCAATTCCCAAGGATTAGACTGTCAATGGACAGATACGGCTATTAGTTACTATTTAGGGGTGGAATGGGTACGAGGAGAGGATTTTTTAGGCATTTATGACGGAGATTATTGTAAAACCTTACCTAACACAGAAACAGTTTTGCAACGTCTCTTACAACGGTTAAACTGGTCTCAACGTAATGCAAAACCCTTGACTGGAAATATTCCTATTCTTTTTACCCCGAATGCGGCTACTTTACTGTGGGGAATGGTGTCTAATGGGTTAAATGGCAAAAGAAAGATAGATAAATCCTCTCCTTGGAGTGATAAACAAGGCAAATTAGTCGTATCTCCCAAATTAACCCTACACCAAGATCCCACCCTTGAGCCTCATTTCTGTCCCTTTGATGATGAGGGAACACCGACTCAACCTTTATCTTTAATTAAAGAAGGGTGTGTGGAGGACTTTTATTGCGATCGCAAAACTGCCCGAAAATTAGGTATTAAAAGTACAGGAAATGGGTTTCGCCCTAGTTTATCAAGTTATCCTAGTCCCAGTTTAGTTAATCTCATAGTTCAAGAGGGAAATGGTACGTTAACAGAATTTATTTCCCAACTAGATAATGGTTTATTGGTGGATCAAATGTTAGGAGAAAGAGGGGATATTTCTGGGGATATTTCCGTTAATGTGGATTTAGGATATCGTATTGAACAAGGAAAAATCGTCGGACGGGTTAAAGATACAATGGTGTCTGGTAATCTTTACACAGCTTTGCAAAATATCTCTTTATTAGGCTCAGATCAACGTTGGAGTGGCTCTTATTATACGCCTTCTGTTGGAGTCGAAGGATTATCTATAGTGAGTTAGGTGTGAGGTGTCGGGTTTCAGGTGTCGGGTTTCAGGTGTCGGGTGTCGGGTTTCATACCAAATCTTTGTTACAAAAATAACTTCCTCGGTACGCTTTCCGACTTCCGACTTCCGACTTCCGACTTCTTTACTCCTCTTCTGAGGTAGCAACCGCTTCCACATCAACGGTTTGGCCTTCTTCTTCCGATGCTTCGGCCTCGGCCTCCGCTTCTTCTTCAGCTAATGTTCCTTCGGGGACTAACTCGACTGTTACTTGTTCTCGTAACCATTCAAGGGTTTTCTTACTAATTACTTCACCAACAACAACTTCCTTTAATTTTTCTTCGTCTATCGCTTGATCAGGTAGCTGAGAACGAATTTCCTCACTGCGTTTTGCGATCGCTTCTTCGTCTGCTTCAATTTTCTGAACCTTGGACACTTCTTTAACCACTAGATCCTGTTTTAACCGTCCAATTGCGTCAGGACGAGCATTTTCACGCATATCGGGGAGACGATCTTGTGTGATGAACTGCTGGACATCTACTCCCATTTGTTCTAGTTGACGTACCATTTCCATCAAAACTTGGGTTACTTCTTCTTGAACAAGGGTATCAGGCAGATCAAAAGTGCTGATTTCTACTAAATTCTGGACAATTTTATTATAAATATTATCCTTTGTCAGATTTTCTGCTTCTTCTTTGAATTTTTCTTCTAAAGAAGTTCTAAGTTCTTCAATGGTTTCAAATTCACTGACTTCCTCTGCAAACTCATCATCCAATTCAGGAAGTTCTTTGGCCTTAAGTTCTTTGAGGGTAATGGTAAAAACGACGGCTTTTCCTGCTAATTCTTCTTGAGCGTAATCTTCTGGGAAAGTAACAGAGATGTCTTTTATTTCCTCTGGTTTCATCCCTACCATTCCTTCTATCATCCCCGGAATCAGACGGCCTTCTTCCATCTCAACATTAAAGTCTGTTCCTTGTACGTCTTCAATGGGTTCTTCTGCATCAGCATATCGACCTTGATAGTCAATTATTACCACATCTCCCATTTCTGCGCCTCTATCTTCGATGGGAATCAACGTAGCTTGTTTTTCCTGTTGTTCTTTTAACCAGTCTTCTACTTTCTGGGAATCATAGGCAATTTCTTCCACTGTAAGGATAGAAGCAGTATAGTCTCCTAATTCGATGGTAGGGGGAATATCAACGGCTGCGCTAAAGATAAAGGGTTCACCGGGTTTAAAACTACCTACTAATTCCTCAAAATTCGACCGTAAGCGATACTCACCAATGAATTCGATGGATTCTTGTTCAACCGCATCGGGAATATATTTCTGGATAATTTCATCTAAAGCAGCGGCTTTGATTTGTTTACTGCCAATGCGCTGTAATAAGATAGGACGGGGGACTTTTCCTTTGCGAAACCCCGGAATATTGGCAGTGCGAGTCAGTTTTTTAATAACCTTTTCGTAGGTATCTTTAGATACTTCGGCGGGAACTTCGATTTCTAAACCAATTTGACTATCAGGTAGCTTTTCCTGCGTAACTTTCATGGATTTTTTACTGTAAACAATGGTGGGTAATCTTGAATTTGTTGAGGAATCTACGTTAGACTCTCTAATTGATCAGATCCCCAACCCTTTACTATAAGTGATCGAGGATCAATTTAAAACACAAATTTTGCTTAATTTTAAGGCTCTCAGGGACAATGAACTTAAAACAGATGTTTAGCCGTTTGCAGTCAAAAATAAGGATTGACTGAGTATGTACAGGTTTGGTACTGGATATTATCCCTTAGAAGCGGAAAGTTATCAGCTAGACCTATTCACTGTTAACTGAATCACTGTTTCTTAACCGCCTTTTGCAAAACTTCCCATTACTAAAGCGGAAAGAAGGATACCGGGAAAGAGAAGACCAATTAATAAAAGGAGTTGATCAGTAGTCATAATGGCACGAATGAAAAAGATAACTTTACTGTTTTCTTAGTTTAGCCTAACGAGTTTTTTTCAGAGAGGAGAAAAACTTAATAAAAAGTTAAGATATTGAGGTGATTATTCATTCATATTTTTATAAGTAGCTACCGCAGAGGGAGAAATGCGATTAAGATAACGGAAGATCCAATATTTTAAAACGGTATCTAAGATAACGGGAAAGGTAGCAATAAACAGAAAGTTAAATTCTCGATTTTCAGGAAGTCCAAAATGATGAGCAATTCCTTCTAAGATAACTTCCCAACCGTGGGGAGAGTGAAATCCTACGAACATATCGGTGAAAAGAATAATTAGAAAGGCTTTCGCTGAATCACTTAAACTGTAAAGAATTTCGTCTAAAAAACCTTTGACAATTTCAATTTCTTGTCGATTCATTGCAATAACACCAGCAAATGCACCCAAGGAAAATAGGTCAGCAAATACATTAGCAAAAGCATCTCTTCCTTTTTGTCTGAATCTTTCAGTGATTTCTTCTGCTTCGTCAACCATCTTCTCTTCAATTTCTGTCTCGCTTAATTTAGGTTTTAATCCAATCAGTCCTTGAAACCGTAAATGTTCCTCAAAATGTTTTAATTCTTGAAAGGCTTCTTCTTCTAAATCTTGATTAATAAAGACAATTTGTTCATGATTTTCAAAGTATTTCTGCACCAAAGGATTTAAGATGAAGGTTTTACTTAATTGGTGAGTTAATAAGGGAACAATGATTAAAAATAGTATAAACTTAACAGAAATAGCTGTTTTATAACGAGATTTACGGTATTTATTAACAACTTCTTCTTCTGTATCTCCTGATTTGGGATCAATTTCCTGTTTTAACTTGTTAAGTGTTTTTAGAAAAGAGCGAGGTAAAGCACCTGTTTTTTGACTGGCAGTTTCTAGGTTTTTTTCATTGTTTTTACTAGAAGATTTTCCTACTTTTTGAACGGGTAAAGTGTCAGAATCTTGAATACTTTGATAATTAGAAGAACGAGGGATAATAGAGGATGAATTATCGGAAAGAATTTGATAACGACTGATAACTTGATCAATAAATTGCAGTTTTTCTAAAATAACAGAAGCGGCTGCACTTTGTTGCGAACTCTCATTCTCAGGATCATAAAGATTAAAGAATTGACGACTGGTTTTAAATACCATTAAGCGCATATTAATCGCTTTTAAATAGCTATTTACATCAGCAATTAAGGTTGAAGTATTACTTTCCCCCAAGAGGGAGTTTTCAGGAAAAGCAGGTTTCCCATTAAAGTATTTATTCTCAACTGCTTGAATTTTTAAAGCCGTGCGATAAGCTTTTTCTAAGGCCCGTTCGGGGGTATCAGATACCCATTGGGTCGCTGTTTTAAAGAAAGAAGATAGTTTCATTGTTGCATAGTTTAATGGTTCATCTAGATTAACCAAATACTTCCTCAATTCTATGGCATCTCAAAAAAATTGGATCATTTATAATTAATAATCCCTGACTTATTATTTATTTATTCTTCATCTTCTGTGAATCAAATTCCTCAATGGATCGTTGGTGGTAGTCGTAGTGGAAAAACAAGACAGCTAATCTCAGCTTTTCGCAATTGGGTTGAGCAGAATCAAGGTAAACGACCTAAATCTCCTTCTGCACTCATTTTAACCGCCAATGACCAAAATCGTCAGCAATTAAGTGATCAATTAGCGATCGCTGTTAACGGCCGCTATCCTGTGGTTTGTCAAACCTTTTTAGGGTTTATTTCGGACGAAGTTAGACTATTTTGGCCAATTCTCTGGGAAAAATTAGGATTAAATGCCCAATTTCCCCTAAGATTAAGACCCGAAACCGAACAGTTTTTAGCCACTCAATTATGGCAACCTCACCTTACCAGTGACGCATTTCCATTGAATGAGACTAGCAAATCCCAATTTGTTCGTCAAACCTTAGATTTACTGCAATTAGCAGGGGCAAATACCCTTCCATCTGAGGATATTTCCCTGATTCTAGAACAAGGTTTACCCGATTTAGCGATCGCTTCAGATAAATTTCCCATTTATCTACGGGGTGAGTTAATCTCAGAGTGGCGTAATTGGTGTTTACAACGAGGTTTACTTAGTTATGGCATTACTTATGAGTTATATTGGCGATATTTGTTAACAGATTCTAAATATCAAGGGTATTTATCTAGTCGATATCAAAATATTTTTGCCGATGACGTGGATAACTATGGAGGAATATTTGAGATATTTGCAGAATTCATGTTAAAGAAGGGAAGATATAGCGTATTTACCTTTAATAACGATGGATTTGTGCGTTTAGGCTTAGGGGCAGATCCTGAGCGGGTATCTAAGTTAGCAAAACACTGTGAAGTTATAGAATTAAGAGAAAGTAAAGGATTATCTGCTGAATTAAGCTCCATCATCTTACCTTTAGCCCTTGATCCTTTAAACTTAACCACCTTACCTAATGAAATTTCATCAATTCAAACCAGCCTACGATCAGAATTATTGCGACAGGTGGGAAACTATATTGTAGAGTGTGTCAATAAACAACGGATTAAACCAGAAGAAATCGCTATTATTGCCCCCGGTTTAGATGAAATTGCCCGATATACCCTAATAGAGATTTTAACCGCCGGTGGTGTTCCCATCGAACCCTTAAATGAACAGCGGCCACTCATTAGTTGTCCTTTAGTAAGAGCATTATTAAGTTTACTCTGTCTCGTTTACTCTGGGTTAGGAAGATTAATCTTAAGGGATGATATAGCAGAAATGTTAACTATCTTAAGCCAAGTCTCTCAATTAGAAGATGAAACGTCAGAAAATACCTTAAATCCCCAAATTGATCCTGTAAGAAGCGGATTAATTGCTGATTATTGCTATCATATTGACCCAGAAAAGCCTAAATTATTACCCATTGAGACATTTTCTCGTTGGGATCGCCTAGGATATCGCACCACTGAAGCTTATCAACAAATTTATCAATGGATCGCTCAAATGCAAATGTATCTTACCCAATCTTCTAACGTCACTCCCATGATGGTATTAGATCAAGCGATTCATCAATTAGTTAAACCCCGTGATACCTTACCCTACGATCACTTAGCAGCATTGCGAGGATTGATGGAAACTGCCCAACATTACTGGGAAATTAACCGTAGGGTTCGTTTTTATGACAATAAAGAGATTGGCTTAAGAGAAGCCTTAACGAATTTTATCTTACTCTTGCGTCAAGGGACAATTACAGCTAATGCACGTCCTAGTCGTTCTTTAGTGGAAAAGAAAGGAGCAGTAACCTTAGCGACTATTTTCCAGTATAGAACCCTCAGAAGTAGTCATCGCTGGCATTTTTGGTTAGATATTGCTTCTCCGCTTTGGGAAAAAGGAGGCTCGGCTGACCTCTTTGCTGCCCCTTTATTCCTCCAAAAATGGTCAGGACGAGAATTTTCCCTTGAAGAAGCGTTTGAAGCGGAGCAAGCCCGTTTAAAGCGCATTTTAAAGGATCTTTTAGCAAGGGTAGAGGAAAGAATTATACTCTGCCATAGTGATTTAAGTGTTAAGGGAACGGAACAAAATGGGGCATTATTAAGTTTAGTTCAAGGTGCTATAACAGTTAATAGTTAGTAGTTAGTAGTTAATCCTCGGAATCTGCTATATACTTACTATTAACCTTTGATATAAGAAAATAAAATGGATAACGAACAATTATTTGCCCTAATTGAAGACTTAGTTCTTTGTCACTCTCCTAGTGGGGTTGAGAGCGAAATTGATCAATTTATTTTTAATTACCTCACGCCTTTCAATAGAGAAGTTTGGCAAGATAAAGCAGGAAATATTATTATCAAAATTCCTAGCAAACATTCCACAGAAAAAATTGCGATTACTGCTCACAAAGATGAAATTGGGATGATTGTTAAATCTATTAATAGACAAGGTAACTTAAATGTTCGTAAGTTAGGGGGATCATTTCCTTGGGTTTATGGGGAAGGTGTGGTTGATGTTTTAGGAGATATGGATACTTTAAGTGGTATTTTGTCTTTTGGATCTCGTCATGTTTCCCATGAGTCTCCACAAAAAATGTTACAGGAAACGAAGCCGCTACACTGGGAAAATGCGTGGGTAGAAATGAAATGTTCCCTTAATCAATTAATGGTATCAGGAATTAGAGAAGGAAGTCGGGTTGTTGTGGGGAAACATCGTAAACGCCCCATTAGATTGAATGATTATATCGCTAGTTATACCCTTGATAATAAAGCTTCGGTGGCTATTTTATTGCAGTTAGCTACACTATTAACTGACCCCAAATATGAAGTCTATTTAGTCGCTTCAGCTAAAGAAGAAGTGGGCGCATTAGGGGCATTATATTTCAGTCAAAACAATAAAATAGATGGCTTAATTGCCCTAGAAATTTGTCCCCTATCCCTTGAATATCCAATTAAAGATAGTATCTTACCTGTTTTATTATCTCAAGATGGTTATGGAATTTATGATGAAGGTTTCAATCGAGAGATTAGTTTAGCGGCTGAAGAAGCCCATCTTCCCCTACAATTAGGAGTAATCAGTGGCTTTGGCAGTGATGCGTCTATTGCCATGAAATTTGGTCATATAGCCCGTGGTGCTTGTCTAAGTTTTCCCACCCAAAATACCCATGGTTACGAAATTGCCCACTTAGATGCGATCGCTAATTGTCTTAACATTCTACTCGCTTATTTACAACCTTAGTAATAAGTTCAGACATAACAGAAGTTTAGAAGAATGATTGATAACTATTAACTATTAACGATTAATTTGATGATGACCTATTCTACTGCGACCTTATTAATTTCCTGTCCTGATCAACAAGGATTAGTGGCGAAAATTGCTAATTTTATCTATGCTAATGGGGGAAATATTATTCATGCTGATCAACACACTGATTTCAACGCAGGATTATTCTTAAATCGTATTCAATGGCAACTCGAAGGCTTTAATTTAGATAGGGACATGATTGCACCTGCATTTGCTGCGATCGCTCGTCCGCTTAATGCCAACTGGACAATTCATTTCTCTGATATAATGCCCCGAATTGCTATTTTTGTAACGAAGCAAGATCATTGTCTTTTAGACTTGTTATGGCGATGGAAAAGTAAAGAATTGCCAGCAGAGATTTCTTTAATGATTAGTAATCACACCCATCTTCAGGAAATTGCTGAACAGTTTAATATTGACTTTCATCATCTTCCTATTACTGCTGAGATGAAACAACAGCAGGAAGCAAAACAATTAGAATTACTGAAAGGATATAATATTAATTTAGTGGTGTTAGCTAAATATATGCAGATTTTAACGCCAAACTTTGTCGAACAGTTTCCTAATGTAATTAATATTCATCATTCTTTTTTACCTGCTTTTCCGGGGGCAAAACCTTATCATCGAGCCTATGAAAGAGGCGTTAAAATTATTGGCGCAACATCTCATTATGTCACGGAAGATTTAGATCAAGGGCCAATTATTGAACAAGATGTGGTCAGAATTAGTCACAGAGATCGGGTAGAAGATTTAATCCGTAAAGGGAAAGATTTAGAACGATTAGTATTAGCTAGAGCCGTCCGTTTACACTTAGAACATCGTATTTTAGTTTATGGTAATCGAACTGTTGTTTTTGCTTAAAATAAGGGATTCAGAATATATTTCTTGAATTTTTGGTTTGGGTTACGGTATTCTATCCACAAAAAACATTAATTGTTCAGTATAAATTACGCTTCTCTTAACTACTAACTCCTTTGCGTAAAGCGGTTACTGTCGTGATAACTTGTTCTGCAACCTGTTCAATTTCTTCTAAGGTATTAAAGCGACCAATTCCAAAGCGTAAAGAGGAATAAGCGAGAGAGTCTGAGCGTCCTAAAGCGGTTAAAACATGAGACGGTTTAGTGGTAGTTGAAGAACAAGCAGACCCCGAAGATAAGGCCACGATTGACTGTAATCCTAATAATAAAGCAGCCCCATCTACCCCCGCAAAACTAACATTAAGATTCCCTGATAAACGTTGTGTGGGATGACCATTAAGATAGACATTTGGTAACTGATTTAATTTATCCCACAACCTATCTCTTAAAACCTGTAAACCCTGTGATTCTCTTTCCATTTCCGCTAAACCTAATGCAACCGCTTTAGCAAAACCAACAATTTGAGGCGGGTATAAAGTTCCCGAACGAAATCCTCTTTCTTGTCCTCCTCCTTGAATTTGAGACGCTAAATTAACTCTTGGAGAACGACGACGAACATATAATGCACCAATTCCTTTAGGACCGTATATCTTATGTGCCGTTAACGACATTAGATCAACTTTCATTCTATCAACATCTAGGGAGATTTTTGCGATCGCTTGGGCAGCATCACTATGAAATAAGATATCTCGTTGATGACATAATTCACCAATGGCTTCAATCGGTTGCAATACTCCAATTTCATTATTAGCTGCCATAACAGAGACTAAAATAGTATCAGGTCGAATGGCTTTTTCTAAGGTATCTAAGTCAATTAAACCATTGGATTGTACCGGTAAATAAGTAACCTCAAACCCCAATTCTTCCAAATAAGCACAGGGATCCAAAACTGCTCGATGTTCGGTTTGAACGGTAATAATATGTTGTCCTTTTTGATAATAAGCTTCTGCAACCCCTTTGATCGCAAGATTATTGGCCTCGGTTGCACCACTGGTAAAAATAATTGCTTCGGGTTCACTATTTATAGCATTAGCAATGGTTTCTCGGGCTGTTTTAACGGCGGCTTCTGCTTCCCAACCATAAAGATGATTAATACTAGAAGGATTACCAAACTGTTCTGTAAAATAGGGTAACATTGCATCTAATACCCGTTTATCCATTGGTGTTGTGGCGTGGCAATCTAAATAAATAGGACGTTTCATATACTCTCTAAATAACTTAATAAATCTGCCATCTCTTGGCTATTGGGTCGAAATTGTGGCATGGGAGGAGTCTTGCCACTGACCACTTGATGGATTAAGTTTGCTTTTGATTTTCTATGAGAAATATGCTGTAAACTCGGACCCACATCACCATTTGCTTCAACCCCATGACAAGCTGCACAATTAATTTCAAAAATTTCGTGACCCTGATTACTATCTCCTGTTAACGATAAAACTGCGTCAACATAAGGGTCATGACTATGATAAGCATAAACAACACCCAAAGACAGTAAAGACATTAAGGCTAAGACCACGACAATCAGTATCATTGGTGTTGTTTTTTTAGATTGCACTGCAAGATTGTCCACAGTTAATGAAAAAGTAAAGGCTCTTCTTTACATTTTGCAATATTTTTGTCAATTAGTCACTATAAAAATTGATCTGCCCCCTTAAATAAAAACAAAGAGTATAATCATTAGGGTCACTGATTCTCCCCAGAAGAGAAAAATCTAAAATCGAGTAAGCATGGTACGTACAGCCCCCCAACAACCGTTTTCCACCGAAGCTGACAAAAAGCAACTAATAAAAGAAAAAATTGCCCAGAAACGACAAGCTAAGGCAGCTAAACAAAAGTTAAACACCGTCATTGGCTTGTGTATTTTTGCTGCGATTGTGTTTGGTGGACCAGCGATTGTCACCCTAGGTCCCAAATTTGGTATTCTCATTGGACTAGGGATATCTGTCTTGTTATTCTCCTACAGCTACCCTCGCATGGCTCTGTGGTTATTTCTTATTTATATGCCCTTTAGTGGTACAGTCACCTATAGTGTGGGGGCTGGAAGTGCCATCTTTCAACTGTCTAAAGATGCTTTTTTCATTCCCGCTTTCTTAGGTTTGCTGCAAGATTGTTATAAAAAAGGGAAGAAGCTGATTGTTTCCAAGCCTTTAATGGTAACTTTTATCATTCTTTGCGGTTCTGCTTTGCTAACTTTGTTGATTGTCAATGGCTCGAAGCAACTTGCTCCTTATTGTAGGGACTTAAACGAGTACAATCAATGGCTCAGGGATTCCAGTGGAAATATTATTATTCGGCACGGAGTTCCTCAAGGTAGGCCTTGCCGAGATCCCAATGAAATCCCCTTCCTGCAGGGCGTTTTGGGGTTAAAGGTTTTAGTCGGCTATGTTCCCCTTATATTTTGTGGGTTTTATCTGATTAAAGATAAAAAGACTTTGCTGTTTTTAGGACGACTACTGGTAGTTTTGGCAATTGTTTGCTGTGTTTTAGGTCTTATTCAATTTGCCATGCTCAAAACAGGTCGCTGTAAAGGAACGATTGCAGAAGGAGAAAACTTATTCAGAGCCAGCTTACGGGCTAAGTGTTTGGTGGGAGGGTCACTCCTCTATAGTCCTTCTCAAAATCAAATTCGCTTACCCGGCACCTTTGTTTCTCCTTGGCATTGGGGATGGTTTTTGTTAGCCAACAGTGCGATTTGCTTTTCTGTCGCCTTCGGAGATTCATCTTTACTCTGGCGAGGCGTCGGGTTAGGAGGGATAGCTCTTGTCTTTATGAATGCAGTGGTTTGTGGTCAAAGATTAGCTTTTTTAGGCGTTCCCGCTATTGTCTTAATCATGGCAATTTTGACAGGACAAATTTTACAGATTAAACGCTTTATTCCGGCTGCATTGGGGTTAGGAATTTTATCATTTGTTGGTTTTTCTTTTGTTAACCCAGATTTTATCCAACAAAGGATTGATAGCTTTGTTAGTCGTTGGAATCAATCCCCCCCCCATAAATTTTTCCTGAACCAATTTGAGTTTGCAACGAAATATATGGAGCTACTAGGTCACGGCTCAGGCGTTGCGACCAATTCAACGAGAATTTTTGGGGATGTTACCTTAATAGAAACGTTTCACCCCAAGATAATACATGAAATTGGGTTACTGGGTTTCACCGCTTTTATGGTTTTTGCGACCCATATTGTTATTGTCACCTTTAAAAAATATCGTTCTCTTCAAGATACCACTTTATCCAACTTTGCTTCTGGGTTTTGGGTTTTTGTCTTGATTATCAGTTATATGCCTTATTGGTATCCCCTTGATACTGACCCTGTATGCGTTTACTACTGGCTATTTATTGGCGTTTTACTGAAATTACCCATCATTGATCAACAAGAACAAGAACGAAAAGTAATGCAGTCTGAAACGGTTAGCGTCTAATATCGGAGTTATGGCGATACAAAATAATGCTGCTATTTTAGTACTAAACACTATAAAAGCCGTGCTTGTTTCGCTTTGTTTTTTACAGTGTAGAGGAAAACCGTGACCACAAAACCACTAAGTCAAGAGACTGCAACTGCTAAGAAGCGAAAGCGACCTGTTGCTCCCTTTATCTCTGTTATTATCCCTATTTATAATGAATGTGAGAGTTTCCCTTTACTCATTCAAAAGGTAGCAGATGTTCTTGATCATCATCTATTTCACTACGAAATCATTTGTGTAGATGATGGGTCTCAAGATGGTTCAACACAATTATTACGTCAAATAGCCAATGAACGGCAGGATTTAGTCGCAGTGATTTTCCGCCGTAACTATGGTCAAACCCCTGCTATGGCCGCAGGATTTGAATATGCTCAAGGGGATATTATTGTCACCTTAGATGGGGATTTACAAAATGACCCAAATGATATTCCTGTACTAATTCATAAACTAGAAGAGGGATACGATTTGGTGAGTGGGTGGCGCAAAAACAGACAAGATGCTGCTCTAACCCGTTTATTACCTTCTAAAGTTGCTAATTTACTCATTGGTCAGGTAACAGGGGTAAAATTACACGATTATGGCTGTTCTTTAAAAGCTTACCGTCGAGAAGTGCTATTAGATATGAATCTTTATGGCGAACTTCATCGCTTTCTACCCGCCTTAGCTTATATTGAAGGAGCGAAGATTACAGAAATTCCTGTTGGTCATCATGCTCGTCAATATGGCCAAAGTAAATATGGATTGGGGCGAACCGTTCGGGTTTTAATGGATTTACTGACAATTTTTTTCCTAAAAAAATTCCTCACCCGTCCCATGCACATCTTTGGTTTCGCAGGTTTAGCTTTGCTATTGGTTGGGCTATTGATGGGAGGTTATTTAACATTTATTAAATTGGTGTTAGGTGCTAGTATCGGTCATCGTCCCCTATTATTACTAGCTGTCCTTTTGATTTTAACGAGTATCCACCTATTAAGCGTCGGATTGCTAGCTGAATTAATCATGCGAACCTATCATGAATCTCAGCAACGCCCGATTTATCGTGTTCGAGAAATAGTAGGACTATCTCCCTCCGAACAATCAGGACCTTCTTAGCAAAAAACTGTTCTGCATCCTAGTATTAACTCTAATCGTCCAGAAACTTGAAATAATAGAGGCAAAACTAAGGTTGCAAAATAAGACATCGCCTTCTATCTTAGCTCAGTATGCTTAGAAATTTGCCTATATCCTGTATATACAGTTAGAATATTATGTCTCTCTATGTTGCAAAAAGTGACACTTTAGATCAGCCAGTAGCTACTAGCAATCGTCTTCATTATTGGGGACTGCTTCCGCCTCTATGTTTATTAGTATTAGTTCTCGTCTTTATGCCCATTGGCAGTGTTTTTGAATATAACTTTGATGAAGGCTGTGAAGTGATGTGGGCATTTCTGCAAAATCAGGGATTACTATTGTACAAAGATATTTGGAGTGACCAAACACCAGTTTTCTCTCAGTTTACGAGAACTTCTTTAGCAATATTTGGTAACTCAATTTTTCACCTTCGTCTTCTAGTATTAGTATTTGCGGCGGTCTTACTATATTTCTTTTATGAAACCTTAGCCCTATTTTTTGATAGGATTACAGCGATTTTCGGAACATTTATTCTCGCTTTTTCTAGAGATTTTATTCCTCTAGCCGTACAAGTCAAAGTTGATATTCCATCTCTAACCTTCAGTATGGCGAGTATCTTCTTCTTTTTTAAAGGCTTCTACCACAAAGATCGTAAATTCGGAGTTTTATTTCTCATACTATCTAGCTTGTTTCTAGAGTTAGCACTTTTCTCGAAGATGTATGTTGTTATCATCGTTTTTGCTTTGGCTACCTACAGTGGCGTTATGTTTCTCATGAATTTAAAGAATCGTGAGACTAAGAAATGGGTTGTGCAAGCTTTTTTATGCTGGGGAATTAGCTTATTTTTGTTTAGTCTAGTCACCATGGTTAGTTTTTACCTCTGGTTAGGAAATGACATATTTGATCTCTTTATTGGTTCTCATCTCCGTGCTAAAGAGTACTTTACGCTCGATTTTACCAGCCTTATTCAAGGCGCATTCAAATCAGAAACCAGTTTATGGTTGTTATCTGCTTCAGGGCTTTTAATTCTGTTCACAAAAGAAAGATGGCGGATTATATTTCCCCTGCTGTGGCTCGTTGGGGCGATCGCTGTATTGTACGATCACAAACCGGCTTGGTCTCATTACTACCTATTATTAGCAATTCCCATGGCTTGGATTGCAAGTTCAGTCTTTTTTTGGGTTAAACAACGACTAACATCTTCCTATTTTGGCAGTTTCCAATCCTTTTTTAACAAGGACAAAACTATATCTTTCCCTTCAGTTGGCTCTAGAATAGTCACCTTTTTAGCTATAGGACTCATTGGAATGGTATTATTTTCTCCGATTCTTCTGAATCTCAAGGTCATTGTACAGGGCAATCATCCATTTCAGAAAATGTGGGGTGAAGAAATCAAAGCAGAAATTCTGACCAATATCAAAGGGTTTAGCGATCAGACAAACTGGATTGCCACAGATCGAGCTATGTTTGCTTTCTATGCCGATCTCAAAGTTGTTCCCGAACTAGCAGCACTTCCTCGTAAGCGAGTAGTCACTGAGGAATTTAATGGATCTGATTTTCTAGAAATAATCAAGAAATATAATCCAGAACAAGTGTTAATTGGTCGATATGTTGAAGGTCGATTTGACAAGCCATTTCTGAATGATGTCGCTTTATCCAACTATCTAGAGGAAAAATATCAAGATATAACGATAGAGAACCAAAAGAAAGGAGGGATTATTCATCATTACGTCCTCAACTCCCTTAAAGATTCAAATTCGTAGGGTTTAAGCCCTTTATAACTTGTAAGGGTGGGTTGGAAAGCCCACCCATTCGTTTAAGTAAATTTAAGCTGCATTGGCTAAAACGCCATTCCCAGTTAAATATTGAATAGCTGCTTGATACTGTAAATCATCGAGTGTCCCAATTTGATCATAAGTTAAAGGCTCTTGAGAGACCACTTGATCGGGTGAAATACCCCGTTTATGAATATCTTGATGATTGGGGGTTTCATATTTGGCGACGGTAATGGCTAACCCTGCACCATCGGGTAACTCAAACAAAGACTGAATTAAGCCTTTCCCAAAAGTTTTCTCGCCAATAATAAAGCCTCGCTGGTTATCTTTCAGCGCACCTGCTAGAATTTCGCTAGCACTGGCTGTTCCCTGATTAACCAATACTACAAGCGGAAGATGGGTAATAGCAGAGTGAGATGCAGCAAAGGTATCTAAAGTCCCTTGACGATTTACGGTATAAACTATATTGCCATCATCTAGCCAAAGACGCGCCATTTCAATCCCTGCTTGTAGCAGTCCCCCCGGATTGTTTCGTAAATCTAAAATATATCCCTGTGCGCCTTGTTTTCCTAGGGTTGTGATCGCTTGATTCACTTCTTCCACTGCATTTGCACTAAATTGACTTAAACGGATATATCCTACAGAAGACTGACCTGTTTTATCGTCTAAGGTGGCAAAGACTGGACTTAAGGAAATCACGTCCCGTACAATTTCCACAGTACGAATAGTCTTCTCAGACTGATGAGGTTGAATGGTTAAAGAAACCGTTGTTCCCCGTTGGCCTCGCATTAGATTGGCTGCTTCATCCAGACTGAGGGTATCTGTATCAATTTTGTCAATGTTTAAGATGCGATCGCGTGATTGTATTCCTTTTGCTTCGGCGGGTGATCCAGCTAGGGGAGATACCACTTCTAAATGACCCGTATCAGGATTAATATTAATTTGCAGCCCTACCCCTGACAATTCCCCAGAAGTACTAATTTGTAAATTATTATATTGCTCGGGGCGTAATAGACGGGTAAAGGGTTCATCGAGACTGCCTAACATTTCTTCAATCGCAGTGTAAGTAGCATCTCGATCAGGTAAGGGGCGTTTCAGCAGTTTTTGGCGTACTCTCCACCAATTTTGATGGTTAAAGCTATCATCAACATAGGATTGGTTAACTAAACGCCATGATTGTAGCAATAGCTTTTGTTCTTCAGTAAAGGCAAGGGCTTGGGGAGTCCAAGCAAAGAGAGAAAATAGCAGAGAAATAACAACAAGTCCAGTGATCCAAAAGGCTCTTTTTTTCATAGGTTCAATCTAAGTTCAGTTAACCAAATTCTTAATCCTATTCTATTACATCCTTTCTGAAGGAATTAAATTAGTGGGCTATCTTTTTTAATCACATTGACTATCTTGAGCAATTTCCGTTGCACCTAAAATGGTACGAATCATAATACAATATTTGGGGCTAGAGTCTGTATTAGTTAAGAATAAGGTTATTTTGTCCCCAGAGCGAATTGGACTGAGATCGTGAAGCGAACCATCGTGATTTACTACAATTTGATTCCCTTCAGCCAAATCTAAAGTAATTTGATCGGTTTGTTCGGTTAAATTTTGCCAAGGTGGAGAGGTGGCATTATTAGCATATAGAGAATATTGAGGCAGTCCTTGATTCATTTGGAAGTCAATTATATAGGATTGGTTGTTTTTTTTAGCTAAATGTTGAGCTTTACGCAAAAGCATACTAATTTCTGTGGACATTTGATTTAACTGTTGTCGTTGCAAAAAGGCCATCCAACTGGGAATAGCAATCACAGCCATGATACCGACAGCCATAGCAACAATCAACAGTTCTACTAAGGTGAATCCCTTGTTAGTGTGAGTTTGGCGTTTGGAGTTTAGAGTTCGGAGTTTAGACATTTTTAATAAGAGAATAGAGGTTTTCAGCTTACAGACAATACCAGTTTCAAGATCATCAAATTTATTCAGGAACAGTGGCATCAATCACGCTACGACTAATAACCCCTTGTTGTAAAATCTCTAGAGGACTATCTTGATCAATACCATCTTTTCCGTTAGCATTTCCTCGTAAAAAGATCCATGTATCTTGATTAAAAGAGGACTGAGTATCATTATTCGTATTTCTCACACAGGTAAAGAAACTATTATTATCATCGTTCCCATCGTTCGGATCATTGTAAGGACTGCGAATATAATCAGATGAACAGTTAAATTCTGTCTCAATTGGAGTACTAGGAACAGCAACGTAATCAACTAAGACGTTTGTGTTGTTGTCAGCACTTGGTTTTGTGCCACCCTGTAAATCTGTTCCCCCACTGCTGAGTGGCCAACGTTTGAAGGTGCTTTCATTCATGGGATCAACATAACCTGCTGTACGGGTTAAATTACTTAAATTACTATATT
Organism: Microcystaceae cyanobacterium; assembly: GCA_051439375.1. Taxonomy (GTDB): domain Bacteria; phylum Cyanobacteriota; class Cyanobacteriia; order Cyanobacteriales; family Microcystaceae; genus JBGTGT01. The sequence goes on along the minus strand of JBFRWB010000002.1, from coordinate 16,932 downwards.
TTCGCAGAGCATAACGAACAATTCGAGATTCTCCATTCCATTCCTCGTCTTCATTATTCCAATCGTGTACATAGACTACTAAACTATAGGCACGACGTTCAATTCTTATATTTTCACACTCGTTTTCTTTATCAGAATCATTAGAAAAATCCGTACTACAGTTGGGAAAACTATCACTAGGTAGGTAGGGTAGGGGTTCAACTTTCCAAAAAGCAAGAATAATTTGGGTATTATCACCAAAGTCTGGCAAAAAATTCGATACTCCTGCCATTCCATAGGTTCTTTCCTTGACTTCATCCCCATTATAGATATGGACGGCTTCTCGTAAGTCACGAGTTAGATAGTCAAGGGTTTGCTGCATATCTTGTTGAATTGCGCTAATGGCTTGTTCTTGCTGATTATTACTTAATAAATCGGTCATAACAAACATTAAGCTACTAATCACCACACTAGAGGCAGAAACAGCCACTAATAACTCACTAAGGGTTAATCCATTGGTTGATTGTTTCTGAAGTTTTGCGATTAATTTTGGGATTTTCAATAGCATGATTAGGGTTTCCTTGTTAGGTGTTAGAAGTTTAGGAGGTTAGAAGTTTAGAGGTTTAGAAGTTTAGAAGTTTAGGATTTAAGGAGTGAAAGTCATAAGTAATTACTGTTTACTGAAACCTAAAACCCGATACCTAACACCTAAAACTCGAAACCTGAAACCTGATATCTAGTTACTGATTACTCTCTAAATATTCTCGATATTTTTGCAGAGAAAGCTTTAAGTCACTGCGGCTCATTTCTGTGTATAAAATTGCAATAGGATGGGTTTGTTGTTGACCGATACCCTCATTAAAACTGACAGCAGCAAGCTCGGTTTCTAGTGATCCTAAATTATTTTTAGCAACTCCCGAATAGACCCGAACACCTACCCGAAAAACGGCTAATTGATCTTGACCCGATCCTTGATCAAAACGAATCCCTTCATCTCTGAAAAGTTGAATCAAAAAATCAGGTTGCTCATCACCATTTGTATCTAATTCTAATGCTTGCTTCGGATCAGTTAAGTCTTGACGGATTTTTACCGTACTGGTTGGAGGGCTATAAGTATTAAATATTTCACCATCAGGAATAGGAGGAGGAATTTTTCCCTGTTCATCGTCTTGTAAGACGCCTTGTGTGACTAGAACTTGAAGACGATCAATTTCACTTTGAGCTAATTGAACGGCTCTTCCTGCCCGATCATTTTGAATTCGCAAACTAGCCGATAATAATAAGATAGGCGCAGTCGCAGCTAAAATAATACTTGAAACTAACATAGCCATCAAAACCTCGGTCATTGTTAAGCCTTGATGGCGTGAGGAAAGTCGAATAAGGGGTTTCATTTTTTTAGGTGTCAGGTATTAGGTATTAGGTATCAGGTGTTAGGTTTTAGATAACTCATAACTGTTAACTGTATTAAGAGCAATCAGTTGCATTAACATCAATTTGTTGACCATCGACCTTGGCACAACGAAGTTGACGGACATAGGGATCATTAGATGGTGTATTTTGATAGAATTCGTTCCGTGGACTTCCGATATTAATAAATCGAGAAGCAACCGGGCCGGCTGGACTGTATTGCAAAGCAACATCATAACCCCAACGACGATTTGGGGGACTATAATACTTAATAGCTTCTGATTTGTTGGCAGGACTTTGACCGGGTTCCCATGCTTCTTGTTCAAAAGGCCCCGTTGCATAGGTACTAAAATTAAGCTGAATCAGTGCGCCTTTAATATGAAGATTTTTCCCACCCCATGTTTGAATAAAACGGGGGAAGTTATGCAATCCACCAAAAGATTGACCAACCCGTGATGGGGTAATCCCACTGACGAAAATGGTATTAACACGGGTATCTTTAGCCTTATTCAAGGTTTTATTCTCGTTTAAACTATGATAATATTTTGATGGAATGACAATCTCTGAATCATCATCATTGTTGATAATATAAGTGTTAGCATTGCGATCTACTAAAATAGGCGAATCACTATCATTGGGGTTTTCTCGTTTGTAAATTGGAGGCCAACCACTATCACCCACCGAGTAGTTTTTTAAGCGAATATTATTGACTTCTTTATTTTTATCTGAATCTTTGTTAAATTGATTTTTATCAACTAATACACTATTTCGATAAGAAGAATAGGAAAGACCATTGGAGTTACAACCACTATCACTATCGCTATCTTGCCAACCATCTTCTATGGTGCCATCACAAAACTCGTCGGAAAGAATGGTCAAAGAATCCCCTAAAATTTCCGTTGGCCGCCAGTGATCTTTGGTTGAATTGGCAAAGTCTGAGTTCAGGGTTTGGCGACTATAAAAGTTATTCCAACTATCTTGAAGATTCGTGGTAAATTCTTCTTGTCGATTGCCACTGTCATTGAGATGATGATTCAAATCACCAAAGATAAAAACAGGATTATCACTGACAAAAGACAGGCCTGTAATAGTATTGTCACGGCTTAAATCTTTGCCATTTTTTAAGCGAAAGCCGTAGGGACGACGATCTGGATCGGGATAATAGTCGATCGCTTTGGGACTAACCCCCGTAATCGCATTATAGGGCGGATCTTGGGGAACATTTGCATCCATACGACAGGCTGCTGTTAACATCTCAGCTTCGGTGTTACAGTCGAGCCATGTTGTACCCGTTGGGCGGGCGATGGCATCTTCCCGTACTGCATCTTCACGGAACGCATAAACGACACCACTGGCGGGTAACCAAGTATCTGCACTACTTTCCGAGGAAATTTTGTTATTTCGCAGCAAATTTAAGTCAATGTCTAAGGCTCTTACTTGCATCAGTTGGCGACCTTCGTAAAAGGCTTTATCCTGAAGGGCAAGATAGACAGTTGTACCATCGTCCTCAATTTTGTTTTCTGTATTCGTATTTGTCGTGCTGCTGGGTAATTTCCAGTCAGTTCGAGGAAGGGGTTGTAAGGCGATCGCTCCAATACTGTCTTCTCCTGCATCTTCTATCTTGTTACCATTGGTGTCTTTAAGTACTTTGTAAGTCACACTTGCATTTAAGCCCGTTGTGCTTGAGCCTGTAGTGTTGAAAATGACTGTATCCCCAATGTAAGGTTCACTATTGGGTTGATCATCTTGGGTGATTGTATTGCCTTCTCCAATCTGATTATGTTGATATTTAGGGAAAAGATAGTATAAAGCAGGATATTTCGGTTGGGCGGCTTCTGAACAAAAAGCGAGGGCTAATCCGACTCTTTTCTCATGATTGCCGTTCCCCGGTCCCGTGACATCTGCAAAGGTAGCCGGATCACAAGATGTGATCAATTGAGTTGTATTAGCACCATTTCCTACTTCTACAATACCGTCAGCCGAATCCCAATCTTCAGAAATGGCGGGAAATCGGGTTGTGGCAAATCCTAATGTGCGATCGCGTTCAATTTGCCAATATTCGGCGGCTCGTTTGGCACGAGCGATTAATTTATCTTTATTCGCCCCCAAGCCGTTTTTGTTATACAAGGCTTCAATATATTGATCTGGGGTAAATTGGGCATAAAAGTCAGCCGCATCGGTTGTCCGATTATAATCACTGGGAAAGGCAACGGGGGGATCAATGAGTTCATTAACCTCACCATTACTGGTATTTCCATCGACCAATTGCCAGAGATGTTGCCCTAAAGCGGTTAAACTTCCCTGTCCATTGTCATTTGCTGCAACGTTGTATGCTTGTTGCAAGTTATCAAGATTATAAGCTAACATTCCCAAGGAAGTCGCCGCCGTTTGGATGGTGGTGCGATCGGCTAAACTGAGACTGTCATAGGTGAAAATGCCTGTCTGTAGGAAAAGCATCGCACGGCGTAAGTTTGAGAAATTCCCCCACATGGTTAAATTGGGGTAAGGATGGATAGGTTTACCCAATGTTGTCTCTTGTTTTGGCGGAAATGCTCCATTGGTATCCCCTGCAAAGCTGGCAAGATTTTCAAGGGCAATTCTTAAGGGTTGACCCGTGGCCAACAGGGCTTTAAAGTCTTCTTCGGTGCTAACATTACCGGGGGCGTTGAATTCCCAGCCATTAGTGCCAATCCCTTCTAAAAAGTTAATATTAATTGTGTTGGTGTCATCTAATGGCTCAAAGGTCTTGCTATTCTCTTTAATTTCCTGTGTGGCACTATGAACGGTCGTTGCGAGGGTGGCAATGGGAAAATCTTGATCATGGTTAGCATGATAGACCAAAGTGGATTGTACGGCTGCTAAATTGTCTCTTAGGGTACGACGTTGCCGATCTAGATGTTTTACAGTTCCATCGGGATAATAGAGGGGATCATCCTCAGATAACCAGCCATTGTGATTGCCTAAGTCTAAACGTTGTCCGACGATAATCCGTAGTCCATTGACTCTGGCGCGTCGTTCCCAATAACCATCTAATCCTACTTGATCGGGAAAGGCAGAAGGAGGATCATCGAGGGTAAGCTGTTCTGTGTACTGACCAATGGGTTGTCCGTAATTATTGGCTGAAGGAACTTTAATACGAGTGGTGTAGGTGGGTTTGGGTCCCCAACGGTTATCAGCGCGGTAGGTATCATCCACATAGGGTTTACGAACCACCTTATTAATCATCCGTTTGGCAAGGTCTGAAGTATTCCAACTACTATCGCGAATAGCAACATTGGTTGGATCGGGTTCGTAACGGGATTCTGATTTATCCTCGGTAAATAAGGGAATAGGATTAAGGGCATAATCATAGGCAGGTTTGCTTGTATCGATTTGTAGGGAATCTTTAACGGAATCTGTATCTTTTCTCAGTTTTTTGTTACCGTTGGGGGCTTCTCCGGGGCCGGGATAAATATCCACCGAAGACGTTCCCGCATAGTTACTTTTAGCCGGTGCGCCATTAATCACTTGTCCTTGAAAGGTAATACTACCATTGGCATCTTCTAATTGTGCCATGGTGATTTCAGAGGCATCTTCGGTATAAAGACAGGAATTAGGCGAACTAATTAGGTGGGAATGAAATTTATCACTATTAGAATTTTGTCCCCAAATCATATTACCTTCGGTGTGCATTGCCCCATTCATATTAAAATCTGGCCCCGGAAAGATTTCTAGGTCATAACGAAACCAAACGCCCCATTTATTTCCCCTATCTAATTGTCGATCTTGCTGAAATTCTAAACTAGAGACGGTTTGTGTCCCCGTGTTTTTACTGCTAACTACTGCATTCACTTGAAAATTCTTACGGACAGAGGCGGTATTAATAGGATACCAACCCCCTTCCTCTTGTAAATCGGGTAAATTACAGTTACTTAAGCTATCGGAATTTTGAATTGTTAACGGGCCGGTACGAGTCACAAGATTAGTCGCTTTGACATCATCGGACTGATCGAGGGTAACGCCGTTTTTAACCGTATTCATCAGGATAGAATAGGCAACGGTTTCCGTGTTTCCATCTCCATCAATATCGGTGTCAAATGCCCACGCATTATCGACTGTTCCGTCTTCGTTGAGATCAATACGGCTTTCCCCCGGTAAGGTGTAAATATCGATATATTCTCCTGCTTCTTCATAATGGCTTACTACGTCACTATCTTCTTCGTTGAGCATTAAATGTTCAAGGCTACTTTCGTTGGGAATACCGTTAGGAAAACGATAATCTCGTTTAAAGAGAAATTCAATTTTGGATTTTGCTCGTTCTATGGCAGGGGTGGCTAAGTTGTACGTCATTTGTGCCTGTCGTATCCCAATCGCTTGCTCGGAATGTTGGCTGGTTCGTAAGAGTAATGCACTGACGACTAAGCTCATTACTAATAACACCATGGTTACGGTGGGCAAAACAAAACCTTTTGCTAACCAATAAGGTCTTTTTAGGAAAATAAAAGGAAATTTAGTAGTTTTTACTGACCGAGAGTTTATTATTTTTCTTCGTTTTGAACCTGCTCCCTTTTTTCTTAAAAACGGTAACATTAAGGAAAGATTAATAATAATAAAATTCCTTTTTTTGCTCTGTTTGCTATGTCTTTTTTGGCTCTTTTTGGGGGTAAATAGAGAAGAAATTACCTGAACAAAAGTACACACGATAAATCGGCAAGATTTTTGCAAACGATTCGTTAATTTTCTCAGGTTAGCAATTTTTAGCATAGCGTTCCGTCCTTTCAAGGAAATGCAGGAATTTTTAGGTAAGAGATTTCAGTATTCTTACGGTAAATTTGTCATGATAATTAATGGTTCTTAATAATTATCTAGAGAAAATCATCTCTTCCTTAACTCTTTTTTATCAAATAAACTAGGCAATGACAAGTGAGCTAGTTGACTAAGAATCTGTGATTTTTGTCACAGCATAATAGGAAGAAAATAGGGTTATACTAAAGGTAATTAAAGGCGTTTCTTAAGGCTTATACCTTAATAAATAAGTGGAATCACTGAAACATTTAAAGTGGGTTGATTAACGCTTTTAAGGGCATTAAGTTCTCACTATCTATCTCCTAATTGTCAATTCTTTTCTTAATTCCTTAGATAATTTTCAATCTTTTATCATCTAATCGTTCCCAATTAATTGGCAAATTACTTGACTTAACAAATTTACCCCCGAAAAATTCCTGATACTATGGTTGCTAATGCTTATAACTCCCTAAAAACCGCTATCTCGGCTTATAACGAAAAAAATTACTCAACGGCGATCACTGAGTTAGAAACCCTTTGTCAGAGTAGCGAAGATGAATTAATCCGCATACAAGCGACCAAAAGGCTAGTGAAAGCCTATGCTAAGGTCGGTAAAATTACAGAAGCGATCGCTCTTTGTCAAGACTTATTAGTGCATCCGATATATCAGCGTTGGGCAAAAAAATCCATTAGAAAACTACAAAGCGACGAACCATTAGGGAGAGATGACCCAGATTTTTCGGGTTTTATCGATAAAGCCCGTCAAAGGATGGCTAATCTTGCATTAAGACCCCCTTACCAATGGCGCAATGCGGGACGTTCGGAGGTCATTAAACCCCTCAGACGGCCTTCTCCGTTTCGTTTGGGTTGGGTACTTTTAGCGACACTGATTACCCTTATCTGGTTAATTTCACAGATGATTCAGGGAATTTTCGGATTATCCAATAGCTTAGTGGCTAAAGTAAATAGCTTATTCCCCTTTCTTCCGTCTTTTTACCTATCATCGATTTCCTTACCCTATCTTCTTTCAATCTTACTGATTTTTGTCGTTATTTCTCCCTATTTACTAGATGGTCTGCTCAAACAAGCTTATTGTTTACAATCCCTGTCCCTTGAACAGTTAGAAGTCTATAGTCCTGAAACGGTGGAAATTTTGGGACAATTTAAGCAAAAGAAACGGATTAAAGCCTTAAAACTGGGGATTTTATCCTTAGATATTCCTTTGATTTTAAGCTATGGTCATTTTCCCCGTAACGCCCGAATTATCGTCAGTCGAGGACTGTTAAAACAACTGGAAAACGACGAAATTGCCACCTTATACGCGACCCAGTTAGGGCAAATGAGTCAATGGGACTTTCCTTGGATATCGGGGATGATGGGGCTATTACAGCTTCCCTATAGTTTATATTGGCAACTAATTACATTCGGTCGCAAAAAGCTCCCTTCCCAATTGGCATTTTTATCCGTTGGTTTAGCGATGATTTTCTACGGAATCTATCGTTTATGGCGTATTCCTACCTTATGGTTATCCCGACAACGGGTTTATTATAGCGATCACTTTGCGGTTAATCTGACAGGAAATCCGAATGGTTTAAGCCGTGGATTGGTTAAAATTGCCCAAGGAATGGCTTATATTCTCCAAAAACAACACTATACTCCTTGGTTACTCGATGGGTTAGATAGTTTGCTTCCCGTTGAACCCAGACAGGTGTTAACCTTAGGAAGTTTACCCCCAGACACCGCATTAGAACCGATTTTAAGATGGGATTGTGAAAATAGTTTTCGTCATTGGTTAGTTTTAACAAATTCTCACCCCTTATTAGGAGAAAGAATCTATTTACTGTCTCGTCATGCCCAATTTTACAATTTACCTTCAGAATTTGACCTTACCCATCGTCGTCCCTCTCTGCAACACAAAGGGGAATTTTTCTGGAAACTGATTAATTGTTATCAAGCATTACCCATCTGGCAAAGTAGCATTATCTTTGCCTTTGGGGGAGGAATTGCTCTAAGATGTCTTTTTTGGGTGATTGGACGCTTAAGCGAGCAAATGCAGGTTCATGCTTTAACTTGGTTATATAACGCCCATCCCTTTCTTAATGCTTGGGTCATGTGGGTGATAATTATGGCGGTTGTGACCATCATTTTTCTGATTAGTGAGCGTTTTCCCCACATTTTTGCCTATGCTGTTCTTTTACGGTCAATTTTGTGGTTGGGGGGACAATCTATTCCTAATCATCTTAGCTGGTTACAGAGTATTGATCCCTTTTTTAATGCGTGGGTGGCTATTGCGTTGAGTATGAGTTTAATTATGCGGATGAATCGTTATTTTCCTAGTCTAAAAGCTTCATCCCTTGAAGAAAATCCTTCCTTACCTGAATTATTATCAGATATTAAAGCTGTCCCTTCTGATAGTATTGGGGTTCAAATCAACGGAACATTATTAGGCCGTAAAGGAATGGGAAACTGGTTAGGCCAAGATTTATTTTTACACACCTCTGATGGCTTAATTCAACTGCGTTATACCCCTTGGGGGGGCTTTTTCAGCTTAATCTTACCTTGGGTTAATCATCCGTGTAATTGGGTCAATCAATCTGTCACCGTGAGAGGATGGTTACGCAGAGGAAGTACCCCTTGGATAGATATAGACAAACTCGATAAAGAGTATAGTTTCCCCCTTAAAGGTCATTATCCGATATGGTTGACGATGGTTGCGATCGCTTTTACCCTTTGGGGAACTTATTTAATCCTTAAGATTTAAGATTAATCTAAACCCCGTCCATCTTTCTTACAGGAATAAAACAGTTAGAAGCAGAAAAAGGAAGATATTCTGTCTATCTCCCTTTGAAAAAGAAGATGTATCTAAGTGATTAGATGATTGAGTGAGTAGCGTAGATTATCTCTACTCAATTGATCGAGCTTGGTTACGCCCATCAATTTCATATCACGCTCAATCTCAGTACGCATATTACCTAAAGCACGCTCAACACCTGCTTGCCCAGCAGCGGCCAATGCAAAAAGATAGAATCGCCCACCTGAACAAGCTTTCGCTCCCACAGATAACGCCTTAAGCACATGAGTCCCGCGTTGAATACCTCCTTCGCAAATGACATCAATTTGATCCCCAACCGCATCACAAATTTCTGCGAGTTGATCAAAGGGACTGCGACAACCATCAAGCTGACGGCCACCGTGATTAGAAACCATAATACCCGTACAACCAATATCAACAGCACGCTAGGCATCTTCCACACTCCTGATCCCATTGAGTGCAAACTGCCCATTCCACTTTGCGCAGAGTTTTTCAGCATCCTTCCAATTCATAGATTGATCGAGCATGGTTGAGAAGTAATCACCCACAGAGACGGCTAAATTTGTTCCTTCCGAGACATAGCCAGACAAATGAGGCATATCGAACTTTTCTTTTGTCAAAAAATTCCAAGCCCATGCTGGGTGCGTCGCAAAACTGATTAAGGAGTCAAGGGTTAATTTGGGTGGCGAAGTAAATCCCGTTCGCAAATCCCGTTCGCGATTACCACCCGTAATGGTATCGACGGTTAATGCCAACACATTAAAGTTCGCTGCTCGTGCCCGTTCAAGCAACGCATCATTCAAGCCTCGGTCTTTATGGAAGTAGAACTGAAACATCTTCGGCGTATTTGCGATCTTGGCGATTTCTTCAACTGTGACAGTCGCCAGTGAAGACACCCCAAACATCGTGCCATATTCCGCAGCCGCTCTAGCAACCGCACGCTCTCCTTCGTGATGAAAAAGGCGTTGCAATGCTGTCGGGGCGCAGTAGATAGGCATATCTAGTTTTTGTCCCATTACCTCAACTGACATATCTACATTTTCCACACCGACAAGCACTTTCGGAATAAGATCACAGTCTCCATAGGCTTGAGTGTTACGCCGATAGGTCTGTTCATCATCGGCCGCTCCATCAATGTAATTAAAAATGGGTCCCGGTAGTCGGCGTTTCGCTAATTTTCGGAAATCCTGAAAATTGTGACAGTCATTTAATCCCATAACATACCTCAGTCAGATTTATATTTACATGAGTGTCCATACTATTCCATTTTGAATGGAACTCATTTTTTTAAGAAAAGCCAGTTAGCCAAATTGCCAAAGAAGAAAAGGAAAGCCGTCCATCTAGAGCAATAGCTGTTGAGTGGCTTGATGGGTTTTCTCTATCAGTTGCTCTAATTCAATGGTCGTCAATCTTCCTTGATCAACGACTTTTTTGCCATTAATAAAACTATAATCCACACGACTAATGTGACAAAAAATCAAGGCTGCTACTAGATCATGAGAACCGACTAATTCGGGGCGATCGCAATTAATCGCAATAAAATCAGCAGACATTCCGGGAGCAAGATAGCCAATATCTTCACGTCCTAATACCCTAGCACCGCCAAGCGTAGCAATTTCCAAGATTTCTCTGGCATTCATCACTGAAGCATCACAGTCTTTTACTCTGGCTAATAGAAAGGCCATTCTTGCTTCTTGAAATAAATTTCCTGTGTCGTTAGATGCAGATCCATCCACCCCTAATGAGACGGGAACACGGTGATCGAGCATTTTACGAATGGGCGCAATTCCACTCCCTAGACGCATATTACTGCAAGGACAATGAACGACTCCTGTTCCCGTGCGACCAAATTGGGCAATGGACTGCTCTGTTAACTGAACACAGTGGGCGTGCCAAACATCCTGACCAAGCCAGCCCACGGATTCTGCATATTCACCCGGAAGAACCCCAAATTTTTCTAAACTGTACTCAACATCGGCTTTATTTTCGGCTAAATGAGTATGTAATCTCACTCCATTGTAGGAACGTGCCATGGTAGCTGATTCTCGCATTAAGTCCTGAGAGACGGAAAAAGGAGAACAGGGAGCAAGGGTAATTCTCAACATACTTTGGCGATTGTTATCGTGATATTCCTCAATCACACGCTGAGAATCTTTAAGAATTTTCTTTTCATCTTCTACTAAACTATCAGGGGGCAATCCGCCTTTGCTTTCTCCGACGCTCATACTACCCCGACAGGCATGAAAACGCAAACCGATTTCTTGAATTCCTTGAATTTCATCATCAAGGGTGCAGTCATTGGGGAATAGGTAAAGATGATCGCTTGCTGTGGTACAACCTGATAAGATTAATTCAGCCGCCGCCATTTGACAAGCAGTATAAAGGGTTTCTGAAGTGAGTTTTGACCAAAGGGGATAAAGAGTTTGTAACCAATTAAATAGGGTCCCATTTTGAGCTTGGGGAACAACACGAGTCAAGACTTGATAAAAATGGTGATGAGTATTAATTAATCCGGGTAATACAATATGGTGATTGTGTAAGTCTAAAACCTCATCAGCCGTTTGTGGTAAATCTGGGGTTTTTCCTACCTGTTCAATGATATTATCTCTAATCAATAAAGCCCCGTTAGAGATTTCTTCTCGTTCAGCATTTAGGGTAACAAGGGTGTGGATGTTTTTAATCAATAAAGTAGCCATTAGAATCAATCATAAACAATAAAGGTGTGAGGGAAAGACACTTCTCGTCATTCACCTTCCGTTGCTCTAAACGGATGAAGGTATATTCATCCTCAAAATAATTTTCTATATTAAGATAGTTATACAGTAACTACTATATAATTATAAATTAGCAACAATGTCGTACCGATCTAAACCATCTGCTGACCCCTGTGTAACGACCTTCGATGAGTTTGTGCGATTGGCGGATTATTCCTTGATGGAAACCTTAAATGCCGACCCTGACGCTACGGTCGATGGTGATGATCACTATGCCCGCCAAGTTTTTTCTGGTCATTTCGTACCTGTAACACCCACGCCCCTTGCAGACCCAGAATATGTAACCCATAGCAGCACCTTCTTTAAAGAACTTGGGTTGAGCGATGGGCTAGTGCTGGATGAAAAATTTCGCCAAGTATTTTCTGGTGATATCTCTGCGGCATATGAGCCGATGCGTCAGGTTGGCTGGGCCACTGGCTATGCACTGTCGATTTATAGCAACGAATATACCCAAAATTGTCCATTCGGTACGGGTAATGGTTATGGCGATGGTCGGGCGATATCTGTGTTTGAAGGAATAATCAATGGTCAACGCTGGGAAATGCAATTGAAAGGGGGTGGACCCACACCTTATTGCCGTGGTGCTGACGGGCGTGCAGTATTGCGCTCAAGTGTGCGTGAGTTCCTAGCGCAAGACTATATGCTGGCTTTAGGTGTTCCAACATCCCGTTCTTTGACCCTGTATGTTTCTAAATCTGAGACCGTTACCCGACCTTGGTATTCTCAAGACTCCTACTCTATTGACCCTGATATTTTGGTGGATAATCCTGTGGCCATTTCAACTCGCGTTGCACCCTCTTTTTTGCGGGTTGGTCAGCTAGAGTTATTTGCCCGCCGCGATCGCAGCAATGCTCATCCCAAAGCATCAGAAGAGTTGAGAATGATCGTGTCGCATTTAATTGAGCGAGAATACAAAAGCGATATTAATCAAAACCTTGCCTTTGCAGACCAATTGGTTGAGTTGGCCAAACTATTTCGCCAACGTCTCACGATCTTGGTGGCTAATTGGCTACGAGTTGGTTATTGTCAAGGTAACTTTAATAGTGACAACTGCGCTGCTGGTGGTTTTACCCTAGACTATGGCCCCTTTGGGTTTTGTGAAAATTTTGACCCTTGGTTTCAACCTTGGACGGGCGGCGGCAAACACTTTTCATTCTTTAATCAGCCAGCCGCAGCAGAAGCGAATTATTATATGTTTTGGAAAGCGGTGAGACCGCTACTGACAGAAGATGCTGAAGCTCAAGAACAGTTCGATCAAGTCGGCCGTGACTTTGCAGACGTAATGCAAGAACAAATCCAAAAAATGTGGGCGGCCAAACTCGGTTTGGTTAAATATCAGCCCAAGTTATTTGAGAAATTAATGCAGTTAATGACCGACTCAGAGGTAGATTACACTATTTTCTTCCGTGAGTTATCCCATATACCAGACGATATGGAAGCATTGAAAAAGAGCTTTTATGTTAAAACGTCACAACAAATTGATGAACAATGGCAATCTTGGCTCTTAAGTTGGCGTGACCTTGTTATTAAAGACGGCAATTTGGCTGAGATATCAACAAAGATGAAACAGACTAACCCAAAATACACATGGCGAGAGTGGTTGATTGTCCCTGCTTATCAACAAGCCATGCAGGGTGACTACACCTTAGTCAAAGAGTTGCAAGAAGTGCTTGGCCGTCCCTATGATGAGCAATCACAAGATGTAGAGGATAGGTACTATCGTCTAAGACCACAGGCGTTTTTTGATGCTGGTGGTGTATGTCACTATAGCTGCTCATCTTGATCTTGAATTACAATTGACGAGCGTGATGCCATCGCACTCTTTTCGTGACCCATCGGCCTGAGAATGTGTATCGAACAATCAACTAAACTCAAAACTTCGGTTCTCAAGTTAGGGGGGGTTCATGAATTAAACCCACCCAATCTTTTGAGCAAATTGGGAGAGGAAGAAGCGATCGCTGATACTGATTTTATAGGGTGTAAAAACGTGAGTGTAATGCACCTTATTTGCGTCTGCTTCTAACGCTTTTTGTTGAAGTATGCTAATAATGTAATAAGCTAGTATCTAAAATCAAGTAACACAGTGTAGATGATCCTAGACAAGCATCAATCTAAAAACAGGGGTGAAAAAACGATTTGTCTTCCGATTAAGAGTGAGGAAGAGTATAGAAAGATTATTGACGATCCAAAAAGCCTATCTCAATTAAATTATCCCAGAATATTCGGGAGTTTTTCCCCCAGAAATTGAACAAGGATTTTCTCTGTTTGGCTGTACCATGTCTAAGAAACAAAATCTAAAAATCAGGCGCATTCAACTTAAGGCTAACTTCCAAGTCTATCAACTACGTCCTTCGTTCATGATGCCATATTTGGTAGGAAAAGTAGAAAATTTGGAGAAACCTTTATACCTGAGAAGATTACCCTAGACAACTTTTGATTGTCCTTTGTCTTCCCTCTTGTGGGCAAAGCCCAACCTACCTATGTCTTCTGCTTACCAGCATGAAGTCAGGAAAGCCTTTGGGGAGATGTGTAATGTGCTTTGTAAAAGTTTACATTAAAAAACGAAGGTTAAGCCATTTTGTAGGAGAAACTAAAGGAAGATGTGTGGCTGAATGCGGATTCCACTTAAAATGAATATGATCCCCTATTGTCCTGAAAAAACCTTGCTAACACCCTTTGATCAATTACAACATCGCTTACAACACCTCTGGAAAGGTGATAATAGCCTCGAACAAAAAGATTACGATATATTAGTTCTTCCTTCTTTCAGCATTGATCAACGGGTAGGACAAAAAATCCAGGGTTTTCTGCATTATGAGGAACGTCTGTTATTTTCACTGATTCGACTGCGTAATCCCCATACTCGTTTAATTTACGCTACAGCACAACCCTTATCCCCCATTATCATTGAATATTATCTACAACTCCTCCCTGGCATCCCTTTTTCCCATGCGAGAGATCGCTTACTATTGCTTTACACTTACGATAATTCCTATAAACCCCTAACCCAGAAGCTATTAGAACGTCCTCGCCTTATTCAGCGCATTCGTCAGGCATTACGTCCTGATAAGTCTTATATTGTCTGTTTTAATGCCACCAAACTAGAAAAAGAACTCTCTCAGCAGTTGGATATTCCCCTCTTTGCATCGAGTCCCGATTTATGCTACTGGGGATCTAAAAGCGGGAGTCGAGAAATTTTTGGTGATTGTCAGATTCCCCATCCTGACGGAAGTTCCCAGTTAAATTCTATCGAAGAAGCGATCGCAGCCGCAGCCCATCTTTGGCAACGTCAACCTGATTTAAAACGCATTGTGGTTAAGTTAAACGAAGGTTTTTCTGGAGAAGGGAATGCTATCTTAGATTTAAGACCTTTTTTAGACGATTTAGCAGCCATTGAAACTATAGAGGCGAAAAAAAGAATTATTGCGGAAAATCTCCCTAAAATGAGTTTTCAAGCAGAAGATGAAACATGGGAAGGTTTTTCCAGTCGAATACCAGAATTAGGGGCAATTGTAGAACTTTTTATTGAAGGAGAAGAAAAGCGATCGCCTAGTGTGCAGGGTTATATTACTCCTCATGGTAAGGTGGAAATTCTCTCAACCCATGACCAAATTTTGGGAGGCCCCGATGGACAGGTATATTTAGGGTGTCGTTTTCCGGCGGATAATGCTTATCGCTTGCGGCTTCAGGAGTTGGGGTTACAAATTGGTCGAGCGTTAGCCAAACGAGGCGCAATGGAACGATTTGGCGTTGATTTTGTGGCAGTTAAGCGAGGAGAAGACTGGGATATTCAGGCTATTGAAATCAACCTCCGTAAGGGGGGAACAACCCATCCCTTTATGACCTTGAAATTTCTGACCAATGGCATTTATGATTATCAAACGGGACTATTTTTTAGTCAGTCGCAGAAAGAGAAATATTATGTCGCTTCTGACAATTTACAAAAGCCTCAATATAGGGGTTTATTGCCAGATGATTTAATGGATATTGTTGCCCAACATCATTTACACTTTGACAGTAGCACCAAAACGGGGACGGTTTTTCATTTGATGGGGGCTTTATCTGAGTTTGGTAAATTGGGGTTAACTTGCATTGGCGATTCTTGGCAACAAGCAGAGGATATTTATCAACAAGTGGAGGCAGTTTTAGATCAAGAAACCCGATGGATTAATGGAGAACCTCATCAGCCTAATTTGCCGATTACATGGACTTAACAGTGAGCAGTGATCGG
Organism: Microcystaceae cyanobacterium; assembly: GCA_051439375.1. Lineage (GTDB taxonomy): Bacteria > Cyanobacteriota > Cyanobacteriia > Cyanobacteriales > Microcystaceae > JBGTGT01. The sequence continues at coordinate 965 of JBFRWB010000002.1, read as the reverse complement.
TTAATAGTTAATAACGGTGAACAATTTAATTATGTACTGAAGAACTATTTTAAGGATGCTCAAAGTTATTGATAACTTAAATTTATTTAAAAATATTAACTATACCCCAACTTTGGCTGAGGTTAATATAAAGTTTTGTAACAATTTTCCCAATCCTGTCCTATCTTGATTAAAACTTTCCCCTTATAAGGTAGAAAGACAAATTATTTTTTCAATTAGATGACAGATAGATAGTAGGGTGGGCAAGCAAAGTTAATTAATATAATACCAGATAATATTAATAGCTTGCCCACTAAAAAGGGAATAGACACACTTTGAGGGGGAATGGTGGGTAATAATCTTGGATTATCCTGTTAATTATTTTATTGTCCAAATTTGCCCACCCTACCAGATAAATACTATAATTATCTTTATGTAAATTTGAGGAAAAATCATGAAAGCTTTTGAAGTCATGGCAACGGTTAACACTCCTAACGAATTAAAGTTAGATCATACGATAGAGCTAGAAACATCCAGTCGAGTGAAAGTTATTGTTTTAGTAGAAGATGACAATGACTCTGATATTTATAATACACCTGATGAAGAAATTGAAGACAGTTTAAGAAGATCATTGCAAGAAGCAAAGGAAGGAAAAAGAATTCCTTTATCGCAAATGTGGGAGGGAATTGATGCAGAATAACACCCCTATCGTTAACATTGATTTAACCCCAGAGTATAGAAAAAATTTAAAACAATTGGCTAAAAAGTATCGTAATATCCGTTTTGATCTTACGTCTTTGATTGAAGAACTACAGAAGGGAAATTTTTTAGGGGATAGATTATCTGGATTTGATGAAGGTATGTATATTTATAAAGTGAGAATAAGAAATAGTAATATCCAAAAAGGTAATAGGAACACTTTGATAGGAAATAGTAGGTAATAATCTTAGGTTACTCTCTTGATCGATTTTCCCAATCTACCTACC
>JBFRWB010000001.1:0-2915 GCA_051439375.1 Microcystaceae cyanobacterium | reverse complement strand
CAAATCCGTTATTTAGCAATTATTAGATGAGCATTTAAGATTAAATTAATCTGGAACTTTACACTTAATTTCTATTTCAATGTTGCTTTCTACTGTTCCTTTAGTAATGCAAGGAATTCCTGCTTCTCCCCCTATTTTTATAGTCATTTCAAATAAGTTTGAGACACTTTGATGTAAGTTAATTTCTTAATAACATAACCCTGACGGTGGGCGCAGCCCACCCTACATTTGTCTCATTCTTATTTGAACCCACTATATGCCGAATTTAAGGGTGATTTCGTCAACTTCAGCCATTGCCAAATCTTTGAAGGAATTGAGGGTATATTCGGCACAATTTCTAATCAATTGTTGGGTTTGATCAAGTTGTTGACTGATTTTATCAGGGACAATTCCCATTTCATCAATTCCGTTATCTTCTTCTGGGGTAATAATATAAGCATCAAGATTAATATCTAAGTCTTCGATACCGTTATCAGTTTCAAAATAGAGTTTTTTAGTCATTGTTTTTTAAAATTAATTTGAGAAGACATTCTTAATCGTATAACTCTCTTCTGTCACTCTAGGCAGAAGAGAGTTAAATACTTAGATAAATTCTGATTTGGTCTTATAAAAAAAGATGGGCATAGCCCATCCTACGAAATTTTAGCTTTGAATTGAACTGTTATTGCAATCCTAAATCAGCTAAATACATTTCTTCGCCTTTTCCTTCAGTGGGAAGTTGTAAGCACAAAGATTTATGGTACTGAACCGCACTCTCTAATAACTCAGGAGATACTTCTTTGGCATAGCCACAACGGCCAATTGTATCTTTGGGAAGGGGCGCCCATAAGCCACCATTACCCCGCTTACGACGCATATTTTCCTGTCCTTGAACCATGATTTCGGTGTCTTCTAGGATGGGGTGATAAACCGATAATCCTAAACTCTGACAGAGATTAATCACCCGATCGCGATCGCTATCATTTAACCATCCCAGTTTATTAGCCAAGGTTGCACCAAAAGCCATACCAATAGTTACAGCATGACCATGCAGTAATTTAGCCGCAGGTTCATAACGAGGACTCCATGTGTGACCGTAAGCATGGGGACGATCTTGATAGGTTTCAAACATATTTGTACCTTCATGCTTCATGTAAGCATATAATGCCCGATAAATGACATCATCAGCAATTTTTGCCAGTTGAGGATCGTCGTTATCAACGGTTGCAAAATGAGTCTCTAAAAGTCGCTGTCCGTATTCTTCTAGCAACTCAAAGAGAACAATATCATCGGTAACAGCCATCTTGATAATTTCAGCCATGCCATGACGAAGATGACCAAGGGGAAGAGTACGGAAGAAAGTACGATCAACGAGGGTTAAAACGGGGGGATGATAAACCCCAATGCTATTTTTGAACTGTTCCCCGTTGACACAGGTACGAGGAGAGGGACCCGCATCAATAGCCGCTACCATTGTCGTTCCAATCATGACATAGGGAGTCCGACGATGTTGCAATGCACAAGCCATTCCTGCGACATCACTGAGAACACCGCCTCCAATCACTAATACAGGTTCGTTACGAGAGACATCACAGCCATCTTTACCTAAGAATTTTAAGATGAACTGGACGGTATCGGTGTTTTTATCGGACTCCCAAGCACGACATTGGCACACTTCTAGGGGAATTTCATAATATTCAAAATATTTCTCTAATTCTTGACCATATAATCCATAAACGGTCTGGTCAATGATGCAGATGCATCGTTTTAGATCAGTATAGACGTTAGCAAGGGTTGGGTTGTTCAGATTAAGAACCCCTTCAACGATTTGAGTTTTAGCTTTTAAGGTGTAAGTTGCTGTTACTTCAAAGGAACGATTGTCATCTTCTGCTGCGATTTCACCCGCTCCTGTGTACCACTCTGAGGTACGATACTGCTCATCATGGGGTCGCCAGATTAAGGTATTTTGACCAGAATGAGCGGATAAGTTTGGCGAATCGGATTTAGGGAGTTGTGCTGAAACCATATTCTTGATGTTTGGCTCTCTATTGAATCGTTACTTTGCTTATGAGCAATTTCTCGAATTGTAAAGAAAATATAAAATTTTGTAAACCCCCGATCACTCCCTTAAGGATAGTTAAGACCTTAGTAGGGGGCGTGAGAAGATGGTTGACCTAAATTATAAAGTGCGTAAATACACTGAATTTTGCTTAAAATTAACGGATAATCAGGCTTTTTTTTGTAACATCCTAAAAGGATGAATCATTAAGTTAAGTTATCGATCATCATATCAATGATTTATTTATCAAAAGTAACTAGGGCAACCCTTGAAAGGCAATGGTTGGCTAGAATAGATGGGTTTAAGAGAGAAAAATAAATGATTCATTAATGTATTATCTGTACTTTCTCCTCAATCCTGAACTGTTATCTCCAAGTTGAAAGTTCGGTTTCGTTGAACTCATGTTGATCAGCACAATTATGTCTCAAAAGCTTTTTACTGCTTCTCCGTTTATTTTTAAAATAATGGAAATTTAAGACTTTAAATTCACTGTTTACTCTTATTTTTCGTTTTTTAAAAGTCAATTTGCTTTTCTAAGCAGTCTGGGCTGTTTTAATGTCAAGGTTTGCTAACTTAAAACTGGGTCAAAATTAATGCAAGTCTGCTAAATTCTTGTGTGGTGGGCATCTGAGAAGGGATGGAGGTTTTAAAAGCCACACCTACCTTGACTTTACATATACTATATTTGAACATGAAAAATGACTTTTGGCAAGGGCTTCAACCCCCCTATTTTTCGTTGTTGACAGCATAGCTCAAACCCTGATTCTTTCGTTGAAAAAATAAGTTATGATTTCCAGACAAAATTAACAAAACTTATGATAAGCTACCAGTTAGCAAAAGGGAATTAACCCGCTAAACTGACCATTAAAATTTATTT